>NZ_JAKJTA010000017.1:0-85479 GCF_050337555.1 Vibrio profundum | reverse complement strand
ACCATGACACAAGCACTCAAAGGATGGTGTCGTCTAGCGAAATCAACACGAGTTCTCTCCCTATGTAACTTTGCTGATGCTTTATGGGATAGAAGAGTCGGTATCTGTAACTATGCAAAATATAAGCTAACGAATGCTCGGGTTGAAGCTGGGAATGTTTCTATAGGTTTACTCAGAAGAAGAGCCCGAGGCATCAGAGATATAGATTACTTCAAACTGAAGATCAGACAAACATCCGTACCTGACACTCATTCAACCTTTTATCCAAATATCAAGCTCACTTAAGCGGAGAAGAGCCCCTGAGGTTATCCGAATAGCTGAGTTAAAACGCCCTTCCAGACTCAGTCGTATTTCGAACGGTTTTGGTAAATCACATCGATGATTTGCTATACTAAATGTCATATGTTGACTCTTCCCATGGGAGCATCTCGCCGTTTTTTTAGAATTTTTGGAGAGTAAATGAAAAAAGTATTGTTCCTATGCAGCAAGAATAAGCTGAGAAGTCCAACAGCTGAAGCAACCTTCAGTAACGTAGAGGACTGGGAAGTGTATTCAGCTGGTATTAGCAATGATGCTGAAGTTCACGTGAGTGTAGAAGACATTGAGTGGGCTGATGTTATCTTGGTTATGGAAAAAGCCCATCAAAAGAAACTGAGTAGTAAGTTTGGCCAAGCAGTTAAAGGTCAAAACGTAATCTCGTTAGATATTCCAGATGATTATGAATATATGGATAAAAAACTAATAGAGATACTTCAATCGAAAGTACCGAGGCTTTTGCGCTAACCAGCATAATTAAGCAAAATAATTTTATAAACACAATACAAGTTAAGGCAGCAAACAACTTTGGGAGCTGGACTTCGTTTACGTGCCAAACCTTCCATTTTCAGGTATTTTCATAGATGGTGCATTGCTCCTCAATGCATTCAATTGCACTTCCGTGTTCATCTATATAATCCCATTTGGAAATATATCCGGCTTCGGTGAAATTGCTTGGCAATGAAATCCCAAACTTTTTTAAGAGTGATGTTTCATTTTGCTCAGAAGGGATAAAGCCATTTAAGTATTCTTTATCAAAGAATACAGTTACTTCGCTAGAGCTAAGGTTAGGGTAAGAAAGCAAAACAGCTACCCATGACTTACCTTGTTCGTTATCAGGCTTAGCTTCTTTCAAGTATTCAGCTGCACGAAGAAGCTGAAAAATAACTTCTTTTTTCCATTCAAGCTGCGAATTAGGACTCTCTATCAGCCTGCCAAATGTCCAAATTTTAAACTTATGATAACTACTAGCAGTTCTCTCTGGATAATAGCTCTCGAATTTTTTAGCCCACTTTCTCAGTGACCTAAGATGCCTTTCCGGGTTTCGAATTTTCTTTTTAGATCCATCAAAGCTTAATCTACACATTTTTTTCTCGTTTTATAATACTTAGATTACGGTTATTCAACATATCTCTGCTCTTCCTCACGTAAAATCGCTCAGCACATACTATGTCCAATTCTCTCTAGTAAGGGCGCTAGCCCGCCTCAAAATGCTAACAGCTGCACTAGCATAATAGAATAGGTATTTTTCTAAAGGAAATTTCGAACTCAATCGGAGACAGCACCCCCCTTTGCCATATTTACACTAATACGAAGTTACATATACTGAACGCAGATCGTAAACATGTTCTGTCCAACAATTATTTCTATCATTAGAGTCAGATCGTTACGATTGAGCTGTCAATATTCAACATAAGCGGTGTTTTTCAAGCTAGCTCTCACGAGGTGAAAGTTCTAAGGTTTAGTGTCCGCCAACATAAACTTATTAATTTGCAGTGTCTTAAAAAGTAAATAATTCACTCACACGAGAAACCCTCAATTCGTGGCTCGTTGAAAACGTAGAAACAGTTCGCGTAAGTTGTTGTTGAGGCCTAGGGAAAGCATGCTCACCGCATCATGTTATTTCCGTGATGCGGTGAAGCTCAAGGTGCCGTATTAAAGTAGGTTACATGTCACAGACGATGACTGGTGCTTTTTCTCGTATTCCAATTTCGATCTGGTTGCTCAAATTGCTTGCCCGTGGCGTTGAATAAAAAATCACAGCCTTTTGGTATCCGGTCTGATGGCACAACAACTTCAATATAAACCCCTGTCTTAGCATCACCTGCCTCACATAGAGCGGACTCAAGTTCACCTATTGTGGTGACTTGTCGAGTGTACCAATTGCAGCCCAGTTGATTGGGTAAGTTAGCAAAATTCCAAGTTGGGATGTCGTTGTAGTCCTCGTCAGGAAAACGATTGGTCACCCTTTCAGCTAAATATCCGCCATTGTTAACTACGATAAAAATCGGAGTGGCTCCATACCTTTCAAATGTACCGAGTTCAGTCGCTGTCATCTGATGACCGCCTTCACCACAAATAATCACGCAGCGCTTGTCAGGCTCTGCAATACAGTTACCTAATATCGCAGGCGTGCCCCAACCAATCGCACCCCATGATAGCTGTGCTTCATGTTCAACATGATTAGGCAGTTCGACACGGGCAGAAAAACACATCGAAGCCATTGCTGTATCAGAGACGACAATATCTCCTTCTTTTATGAATTCTTGTAGCCTTTCATAAAGTGGTTCGTAATCTATGACATCATCTAAGATTCCACTTGGCACCCCTATTGCCACCTCCCCTGCATTTAAACTCGGACATTTCTCAACAAGTTTATGCGAGATTTTCTCATTCAAGGCTGTAAGTACCTCATTCATCACGACATTGTTATACACTTGTTGTCCGATGGTGGTAGAGTGTGGGTTGATTTTGATAAACCCGCTGCGATCGAAGCGTAAGGTATGGAAACCATTATTAAAGTCATGATTTTCGGTGGCAAAAGCAACAATACAGTCACAGTCCTCTACCCACTGGGTGACGGCAGAATCCGACCAGCCAGCCCAGTGCCCGTTGTAACTTCCTATATAGTTAGGGTGCTGCATCGAGAAAACTCCTCTATCTTGATTGGTTTCAGCAAAAGGCAGACCCGCTTTCTCAACAAACGACAACGCGATGTCCACGGCATTATACCTACGCAGCGAATAACCGGGTAATACGCAACTTTGCTTGGCGTTACTTAACCGCGCATATATGTCCTCAACGACCTTTTCTAACGCTGCTGGATCGCTTGTTGGGTACTGGAGTGGGATCTCCAATTCATGTTGTGGAAACATCACTGGAGAATTTGGCACATCGCGAGGAAATGCCATATACACAGGCTTTGAGTAATATTTCAATGCCGCTAACACTCGCTGGGTTTCATAAACACAATTTTCTGGAGTGATGACGACAGCGCTATCTTCACCAGCGGTGAGAGGTCGAATCATATCGACAAACACATCATAGCGAGGAGAAGAGTCACCAACCATATGATGATAACGTGTGATGCCGTCTTGCTCTGTAAGGCTAGGCATACCCGCTAACGCGATCACTTTTGAGTTTTCGGCATGAGCCCCTGCAAGCCCACCAAACGTACACAATTCCCCCGCACCATAAGTGGTGACCAACACACTGGCCCCTCTAGTACGTGCATATCCATCTGCAGCGTAACTGGCATTGAGCTCATTCGAGCATCCAATCCAGCGTAACTGCGGGTCATCCATGATGGCATCACACACCGGGTAAACAAAATCACCGGGTACGCCAAAAGCATCCGTAATTCCAAGCTCTTTAATTTGACCAAGTACATATTCAATGACGGTTATTTCGTTATTCATAATCAGTTACCTTTTTGGCAAGTGCCGCTGGATCGGTGACCGATGCACTTGCTTTATGAGAGGATTTCAAGATTCGGAAAGCTTGCTAGCGCTAATCGCGTTAGTAACCCGCTTTGTCGTAAGGACCTTTACCAGTGCGGTAAACAAGCAAAGTGCGATTGAAAGACAGCACAACGTTAGAATCTCGGTCAAAAGCGCGAGTAATCACCGTGACAATGCCTTGATCGGGGCGTGAGTTGGATTCTCTTTTATCTACGATTTCGGAAGTCACCGTCAGCTTCTCTCCGGGGAAAAGTTCGCGGTTTAATTTCATATCAGTCCAAGCTAAATTCGCAACAACTCTACCAAGGGCTCTCGTTGTGCACGCCGTCATTGCCCCCATCCAGTACGCTTCTGGTACAGGACAATGTCCATTTTCGCCTTGCTCGGGGAAAAATTCATTGTAGTAAGTTGGGTCAACGTATTTTGGGTTCCACTCCATCGAGCGTTGTGCATGTTCAACGGCTTCTTCAGGACGAACTATTTTGTACGCCGCATGTTGATACACTTCACCAGGTAATAAATCCTCAAAATAAATGCCGACGGTTTCTTTCAGCGCTCCGTCTTCTTCCAGCTTGTAAGCTGAGAATTTTTCATTCGTTAGAGCGCAATCTAGCGCTGATTGGCCATAGTAAGGATGCTGGCCTTGTTTATAAATTCTGATTTGGTAATTGATCTTAGTCACAACCTCACCGCGTTGATTGATACCGCGAGTTTGAACCGTCACTAAACCACACTCGGCGTTGTCCAAATTGTCCACGGATAGGATTTCGCTTTCGCCGTATAATGTGTCTCCGCCAAAAACCGGTCGTGTCATTGCGATATTGGTGAACTCTATAATGCGGTCTTTACGAGCAAACGTTTTCCAACTGCTACCGATCACTTTTTGTAACGTCATCGTACTGACGCCCAAGCATTGCTCCCATTCGGTTTGTGACGCGTAGTGGGCATCATAATGAAGCTGAGCAGAATTCATGGTGTCGGTGGCTTCATCGACGTTGTCTTGTTGGCTGATGGTAATACCCGGACGATGGCGAAATACTTGTCCTTTTTCAAACTGTTCAAAATCTAATCCGAATGTTTCGCGGTAAGTGTTTTCTTTAATTTTTGCGTATGCACTGAACATGGCTGACCCCTTATTTGACTAAACCTTTATTTAACGAACCCTTAATTTAACCGGCCCTTATTGAGCTAAACTCTTGCTTAACGAAACTCTATTTAATTAACCCTATTTAATTGGCCTTATTTAATTAACCCCATAGTTTTGGCTTGCTCGGTTAATTCTTCTCTGAAGCTTGGGTGTGCGAGGCTGATGAGTGTTTTCGCACGTTGGCTATTAGACATCCCCGCTAAATTGGCGCAGCCAAATTCGGTGACGACGTGTTGAACATCCGTTCTTGCTGTCGTGACGATGTTGTTGAGTCTTGGAACAATTTTGGATAGTTGCCCTCCTTTTGCAGTCGATGCCGCGGCCAAGAAGCTTTTTCCTCCACGCGAGCCACTTGCCCCGCGCACGAAATCTACTTGCCCACCCGTACCGGTAATTTGCTTCCAAGCAACAGATTCAGAGGCCACCTGCCCGAACAGATCGATTTCAACAAATGAATTGATCGAAATCATGTTGTCGATTTTCTCAATCACACTCGCATCATTAACGTATGAAGCGGGGTAACACAGCATGGAAGGGTTGTTGTCGAGCACATCGTAGTATTCTTGGCTTGGAAGCATCGCCACGTTGAATACCGTGTGGTGGCGGTGCAAGTTTTTGTATTTATTGGTAACATTGCCGTTTTTAATTAGGTCAATTTGAGAACTGCACAAAAGCTCGGTGTGAATACCTAAATCATTTTTATCTAGGAGACATTGACCAACCGCATCAGGTACTCCCCCAATACCAAGCTGAATACAAGCGCCATCGACAATGTAGTTAATGATGTGCTCAGCAATGGCGTGATCTGTCTCTTTGGCTGGCTTGTTAGGCAAAATCAAGAGATCACTGGTGTGCTCGACAATGGCATCCACATCGCTAACATGAATGATTCCATCACCGAACGTGCGCGGCATTTTTTCGTTCACTTCGATAATAATACGTTTTGCACGTCTCGCAGCAGGGATAGAAAAACTGCCATCTAGACCAAAGCTGAAATATCCGTGCTCATCCATCGAAGAGACTTGCAGCATATGAACATCAGGATCGCCCTGTTGGGTCAAGAATCCAGACTCCATATGGCTGAAGTGGCCAGGAATATATTCAGGATATTGAACTTTACCAAGATGGTTTCTTGCAGTCTTCAACAAGGTACCGATTTCACCGCCCATGAATGGTAGTTGGAGATGGATAGTTTTCAGCACCTCTGGGTCATTAAAAAAACTCACGACCTGAGCTGAACTGCGAAATAAATACGTTTCGATTGGGTGTGTAAACAAGCCTTTCTTTGCCGCTTCTGCATAAGCCTTGCTCACTGCAACAGGTGTGCCTGCATAGCAGCCAAAGGTGACAAAGTGAGCATCGGGTAAAAACTGTTCGACGGCTTGATCAGCAGACATAAGTTTGGATTGATACAGCTCTTGTGCACGTGTTGTGTTGGTATTTAGTTGATTCATCATAGGCTCCTAGTATTCACATCCGACTTTTTCGAGAATGTCTTGGCTTCTTTTCACAACAGGGATATCGAGCATTTTCCCTTTGTATTGGCAGGCTGAACCGTTCGCTTGTTTAAACGTAATGAGAATTTCTTTTGCTTCGTTAACTTCCTCTTCAGAAGGAATAAAAGCTTGGTTAATCGGACCCAATTGAGCAGGGTGAATCGCAATTTTTGCATTGAATCCCATGGCTTTAATTCGACGAGTTTCTTCAATCAGCCCTTCTTCATCGCGAAAATCTAGGTAAGGGACATCCCAAGCGGCAATACCCGCGTATTTGGCCGCTTGAACGACTCGTGCTCGGTATACGTGGGTATTGTCAAAGGTAAGCTCGACCCCTAAATCTGCAGCTAAATCTGCGCCACCAAACCCGATGGCGACAACATCTGGGTGAGCGGCAATTTGATGGGCATTTTCCAGCCCGACTGCAGTTTCTATGGCGGCGATAAACTGAACGTGGTCTTCGTTTCCTTGATTCATAAGCTGGGCGTAGAGCTCAATTTCTTGAACATTTTGTACCTTTGGCAAAAACACCACATCAGGCACGACTTTTTCGCGAACGAGACAAATTATGTCTTTTAATCCAGCGTGAGTGCTGATTGCATTGATGCGAACTGCAGTGATCATCGGGTGATCGGAGGGAATCGATGGATTGCGTTGTAAATAGTCGATCAATACTTCTCTCGCTTGATCTTTATATCGAAGTGACACTGCGTCTTCTAAATCTAATACCACCATCTGAACGTTTTTATTCGAACCTGACTTTTCAAACCGCTCTGGGCGATTGGCCGGTGTGAATAACAGCGATTTGCATAACTCGGGTCTTAATATTTTCATTGTGAACCCCACTAGATAAGAGATTAAATTAGGTCTTAACGGACGCTTACTAATTTATTTCTGGGGAGGGTTTTTAAACACAGGGGATTGGAAAAAATCGATTGCAACTTTCGCAACAATCAATATATCAATTTATTATCAATGGCTTATACGAAGAACAAGTTAACACATAAGAATCACTTGTCTCGACGGGAAGAAGACTGTGCCAAACCACTTGGGGCAAAAAAGGGATATCACTTGAACAGACACAGGGGTCTTATCTTGCGCGTTACAATTCGCATCTTGATGGTATTTTAGTTATATATAAATACGACATGAGCACTATAAGAGACGAACATGCTATCGATAGAGTCGCTACCCTACCTTATTTCTGTCGTTGAATGCGGTGGATTCTCTGCTGCCGCCGACCAATTAAATTGTGCCACATCAACCGTTTCAAGACACATCCAACAATTGGAAAAAGATCTCGGTTCACCTCTTTTTATACGCCACACAAGAAAGCGCTCTCTAACGGAGGAAGGAAGAATTGTTTACGAGAGGGGGTTAGACATTTGCTCTCAAATAGACTTGATGGAAAACGCGGTGTTTAATCGGCATCAAGAAATCAGTGGACTCGTTAAAATCAGTGCGCCACATTGGATATGTGATAATTATATCGCCCCTACGCTGCCCAAACTGCACCAAAAATGGCCTAAGCTCAGCGTTTCAACAACGGTAGAATCGGGTTTCGTCGATCCTTACTTAGCGGAACACGATATCTATATTTGTATTACCAAGCCTAAAGATTCCTCGTTGATTATGCGCCCTTTTCACTATCCAGAATTTTGGCTTATTGCCAGCCCAGACTACTTAAAAAACAAAGCACCACTGGACACACCTGAAGGTCTACAACACCATGATATTTTGGGCCTAAAACGCGCGAACAAGCATGCAACTTGGAGCTTCAAACACAGAGATAAACAAGAAGTAGAAACGTTTGATACCTCTAGAGCGTGGTTCACTTATGGCAGTACGAGTGTGGGGTACAAAGCCTGCCTGAATGGCGGAGGGGTATGTGTCGTCCCAAGAGCGCAAGCAGAACACGATGTCCGCCAAGGACTATTGAGAAGGCTGTTAGTCCAATATAGCTGGAGCACTTTGGGCGAAGATCAGGACTCTTACATCGTTTATACAAAAGAAAGCTCACAGAGCCCAAGAGTAAAGGCTGTAATCGAACATCTATTGACCGTCCCAAGTGATAGCCAAATACATAAGATTTAGTTGGGGTTCAAAAAAGGCGAGTGCGTAATCGCACCAATTAAAGTAACACCCTAGTGATACCTATCAACTTACTGACCAATATATTTCTCGGTTATTTTTTGTATGGTTCCGTCTTGGCTCATTTGCTCTACAGCTGCTTTTAACGCCTTGAGTGATTGTTTATCGGTAAACTTATCTGATACATAAAGAAAAGTACTTTGGGAATTGGCCACGTAAGGAATGCCAAACTCGCTGCGTGCATAGCCAAACTTATTCATGGAGTAATAGACACCGATATTCACACCAATAAACGCATCTAACCGCCCGGCGTGGAGCATTCTCATCGCCTGCTGGTTGTCCTTTACACTAAAGATTTCGATTCCCTGCATAAGTTCGGGTTTTACAAAGTTTGACCCTCGTATTACGCCCACCTTCTTCCCTTTCAACTCATTGAGACTTTTAATATTTACCCCTTTTCTGCCAATGGCGAGGGTCTCAATCTTAAAAACTGGGGCCAACGGTGTCGCTTTGCCCAGCAAAACTGGATTATACAGCACAATAGAAACATCAGTTTTACCACTTTTCAATTCGTGAACCGTACGTACATAGGGCTTAAGGGCATTAACATAATCTAAATTAGCTCGCTCGGCGATTTCATTGGCGATGTCATAATAAATGCCCGTCACTTTGCCATTTTCTATATAACCCGCAGGTGCTAGCTCTATCGTTGCGATACGTAAAGCCTGCCCAAATACGCCAGTTGAAAAACAGAAAAAACACCCAGCGATCACAAACCAATGTCGCATACCTAATCCCCTCAATGGGTACTCACTAAAAGTCTAGGCAAGCGCTAAATAGATTTCAATCAAAGGCAACATCGACCACTTGGCTTGTACTAAACAATTAGAATTGGGGAGTATGGGCAGCTATGCTGATCCAAAGGCTTAAGATGGCGTTATTTTAGATTATGCCACTACCTTATCTCTGAATCTTATATAAAGAGCAAAGCCCTACCTACGCCTAGAGTCATCAGAGAGTTTTTCTAATCTAATGGTAGGTTTAAATACGGTGGCAATAATTTCATTGCCCCTTACCTAAAAAACTGGTTGTTTAATTATCACCGCCTATACTGATATGAACCCTGTGTCCTATTGTCGGTGTGTGGATGTTGTATCAGTAACGTAAATTAAATTGCCCTTAGCTAGGGAAGGAAAACAATGAAAAGAATTACGATAATAATCAGTACCATCTTCATATTGGCTTCCAACGCTTTTGCCAATTCTCCTACCAATGTGGCTGGAAACTTGATCACATATCAACATGTGATGACCATTGGTGAAGAAGGCTCTGGCCCCGGGCAATTTCGATATGTTGAAGATTTTGCCATCTCTGCTTCTGGTCACCTTCTTGTTACCGATGCATTAAATGCCAATGTGCAAATATTTAATAGAAAAACTGGAGAATTTATACATAGTTTTGTCGCGGATAAAGATAAATTTGAGAAGCCCGAAGGCATTGCTGTTGATGATTTAGGGAACATTTATGTCGCTGATTATTCCAGTGGTTATATACAAAAGTTCGACAAAAATTATCATCATCTTCAGACATTTAGTGATTTTGGTGTCGATCCAGGTGAGAATATGGAATCTGAATTCATGACAATTTACAACAATCAACTTTATATGGCTGATGCTGGTAATAACCGCGTGGATGTATTTGGTCTCGATGGAACGTTTAAGTTTATTATAGGTGAAGATCTTGGCCTAGATTCGCCACAAGCCGCAAAATCTTCTTCGACAGGTGATATTTATGTCGTAGATTTAGGCAATGACCGAATTATGGTGTTTTCCTCAGATGGCAAACTAGTGAAAGAATTTGGTGTTAAAGGAAAGCAGCCAGGAGAGTTTGACAAACCCGTAGGACTCGCAATTGATGGAAAAGATAATATTTATATAAGTGAAGATCATAACAATAGAATACAAGTATTTGATAAGGATATGAATCTGCTAGCCTATTGGGGTAACTACGGAAAAGGTAAAGGAGAATTCAATAACCTTCATGGGTTATTAGTTGATGAAAGAGGATACGTATTCGCTGCTGACACTGGTAATAATAGGATTCAAGTGTTTGCACCTGTACATTAGTTAAACTTTAAACTTTCAACTTTAAGGTTTTGGGTGATATATGGACTTTAAAACTCTCAATGGATTCTCTATTGTAAAAATTATGGCTTTATTGAGTATAATGGGTTTCCTTAGTGCGGCTTTTATTGGTTATCATCTATACAAAGACTTTAAAATAATGAGGATCGTGTCCAGTGAGATAAAGTACTCGCAAGACTATCTTTCTCCAATATGGGATGAGCAGAAGAAAATTAACATGTCGCTCCGGGTTGCAAAAAAAGACGCTAATTTAATTTATGTAATGCAACGGAAATATCTGAAAGAAGTCAAGAAATCCTCCCTTTCAAGTCAAAGTGAAAACTCTTACCTATTGTCTGGTGAGTTACTTTTAAACAAAATAAAAAAATTGAAGGTTCTTCTTGATGAAAGTAAGAGAATCACAAATGAATCTGGGGGTAAGTTTTCTCAGGTAACAGAACAATTAAACACTTTAGGTAAAGTTGACATAGTACAATCATCTCTAAAGGTATTATTGGTAGGAGTAATGTCCGCTATATCAATCCTATCAGTAGCACTTTTATTATGCACCATTATAGTATACAAAAACTTTAAACGTATTAAGTTTGATGCTGAAAAAGCATTACGCTCCGCGGAGAGCATTCAGAACAATAAAATTCAAAATACAGTTAGACATCTAACTAACAATTTACACCAAACTAATTCTGTTGAAGAGGCGGCAACGTACACATTGGAGTTTTTGGCTCCAGAATTAAATATTGCTACGGGGGCATACTATACGTTAGAAGATGAGTTTTTATTTTTAACACAATCTTATGCGTATCAAGGTGACAAAAGTGTCAGCTTTTCTATGGGGGAAGGCCCGGTTGGTTTGGCTGCAAAACAACAGATGCCGATAGAATTACAACAGTCAGCTAATGTCTCAAAAATAGACCATATAGAAGCCCGCTGCCTACTTGCCGTGCCTGTTATAGAACATAATGAAACGTTAGGAGTCATAGAACTCATCTTAATGACTCCTCTAAATGGATTCCAGAAATTACTTTTAGACGAGTGTTTGTCTGCTCTATCTATCACAATCCGTAGAGCCCAGTACCAATCAAATTTGGAAGTATTACTAAGATCAGCGCAACAAGCAACAAAATCCAAGTCCGAGTTTTTAGCTTCTATGAGTCATGAAATACGTACTCCTATGAATGGAATTTTGGGTATGTTGCAGGCATTAGAGGATACAGGGTTAAACTCTATGCAAAGGGAGTACTTGCAGACAATCAATCAAAGCTCAAGCTCTTTGCTTAATATTATCAATGATATCCTCGATTTTTCTAAAATAGAAGCAGGTAAAATTGAATTGGAGGAAACTTCATTTGACTTGTTAATGTTGTCTGAAAGTATCATTGAACAGCTATTCCATTTGGCAAGAGATAAAAGCATTGAGCTACACATGTATATGGACCCAAGAGTACCAAGGTTAGTTATTGGTGATTCCGGAAGAATACGTCAAGTGTTGATTAATCTGATTGGCAATGCGATAAAGTTCACGAAAAAAGGAAATATTAAACTTAAGGTTGAACTTCATTCTTGTAGCGACAAAAGTGATGATGCAATTAGATTCTGTATTGAAGATACTGGAGTTGGTATTTCTAAAGAGCATATAGATGGAATTTTCGTTCACTTTCAACAGGCTGACTCTTCAACGACCAGAGAGTTTGGAGGAACTGGTTTAGGGTTAGCGATTAGCAGTAAATTGGTAGCTTTAATGGGTGGGGAGCTAAATGTTAATAGCCAGTTAGGGGTGGGATCTGAATTTTATTTCAATTTAACTCTACCAGAGAAAGAAAACGAACAACTGCATCCGTTAGAGTGTTTGAGTAACATAAAGTTATTAATGATTGATAGCAATGAAGTCCGTAAGCATATGCTTCTCACACAAATTGGCAGTTGGGATATAGAATGCCACCATTACACTGACGTTAATCAGGCTATTGATAAGTGTCAACAAGAGGTTTTTAATGTATTAATTATTGATGAATTATTTAATGAAAGGCACGTTCTGGATTTGTTATATAAAAACCTACATATTAGTGGTAAAATCAAACGTTCGATAATACTCCTACCCTCACCTGTAGAACATCGGCTTAATAAAAGTAACACTGATTACAAAGATAACATTTTGTTATCTAACCCGATCAAGCCTTCAAGTTTGATGGATGCAATCGTTGAGATATGGAATGAAAATCCAAATATATCGAGAAAATGTAAAACAAAGGACATATTATTTAGTGAACCGGAAGCCAATGGGATTCCGGAATTTGAAGGAAAGCGGCGTGTCGTATTGGTGGTTGAAGATAACGCCGTCAACGCACTCGTAGTGAAGATAATGCTAAAAAATATAGGTGTGGCCGCCGACTTCGCTGAGAATGGCCAAGAAGCCATTTCTATGTTAGATAAATTACCCTATGACCTTGTTTTTATGGATTGCCAAATGCCCGTCATGGATGGTTATACAGCGGCTCACATGATTCGCAGTAGTAATAAGCATTATGCTGGTATTCCTATTATTGCTATGACTGCTAATGCGATGGAAGGAGACAGAGAGAAATGCTTACTCGCAGGTATGGATGACTATATTAGTAAACCACTAGATAAGCACATAGTCCGTGATAAAGTTAGTCTTTGGGCGCATGGTAACCAAAAAGAAAAAGATATCAGTTCTTAGATACCGTCGATTAAGTTCTATTTCCTTACCTATATTCTAAGTATAACTTTTACTCAGCGACTATACCCATGGCCATTGATGGTTGTTGATTTTTAAAAAGCTGAAGCCTGAAAATGGTGGGGGAAATAGCCACCTCCCGTTGCTCAGATAATGACGATTATCGACCACCTTTCAGAACACCTATACCACCCTCCCCATCAAGTGGCTTCCTATGTAAAGGGAGCATTTGATATCAGTTATACAGCAGCTGGTATGAATAAGTGGCTCCATAACAACGGGAAGCCGTAGCCGAATGAACATTGTGGGCGCTTTAACCCTCGATGATTATAGCCAATATCGTGGTCGAAAGTTACGCGACAATCAACAGTGAGAGCATTGTTCGTTTCTTCTGGGACTGTCCCAAACTTAACTCTTCATTTTCCAAATGTGATAGACCTCGATTAGCCAACCCCACCTCTTAACGCTCTCGTCCCCCAGACCATTTGAAATTGGCTAAAGTAGTTAACCCGTAAATAAAAGAAATCAAACAAACTAGTGCTATCAGGTTAACCTCCGTATTTGAAAGTTGCATTAGATGCCCATTTTGCTTCAACGCATTGCCGAGCATTCCTAACGCGCCAAAGAACACGGCTACTGAGGCGGTTCTCCTACTTAGAAATATTCGGGTAAGCAAGGGGGGACGAAATGCTGCTCCATGTTCAGTTTGAGCTGCTTTTGATTGCTGTTCATGCTGTTTTGCCTTCATACCTTAGCTCCTAATTGGATTGCATTTCAAAGTTAGATTGGATCACACTTCAAAGTAAGACAAGGAGTGAGAACTTAGTTTCCTCCAACACGTATTTTCTCAAAGGCGTTCTGGTTGACTCCAACTGGTCACTTGTCCAAAGGCATTGTCAAACTCAAGGGATGATAGGACACAGGAAGCTGTTTACCATGAGATATATCGTAACGACCCGCGTATGCCCGAGCTTGATAGGAGCGCTTTACTCGCGGTTTCGAGTTGCTTTTAGTTGGCTAATCTTGGCTTCATTTTTCGGCGGTTTATTGCTCTGTCCTGTTTTGGGCAGAACTCACTTAGAGCAATCTGTCAGATCTAATTACATCGTGGTTTGGGATCTGACAGATTGAACTTAGACTAATACACAGTATTAGTGTGTATATATACCCTCTTCGAAGCGTATCAAGAGATAGTGATACACGTCCCACCATCCTAATTCAGCGTAGCTGCTCTGTTTAGATGCTACATATATTTATTGGGATCGATAAGTTTCCATCTAAGCTTTTCCATGGCCAACTGTATGTGGATACGAGCCCAAGGGTTAAAACAAGTCGCTATACTTGCTCCTATGTATGTTTCCCAATACTTAGAGTTGCGAGCAACGGCTCTCCAGTAAGCTACCTCCTGGTTCGCCACGTTTTGATGATTCGGCCAAATACTCTTAGAATAGAGGACTTTTTGTACTGGCCTGCTACAGAAAACAGTACCTATTTCAGCTTCTCCAAAGGTTCTCATCCCAACGTAGATCATCTTAATACTGCCGTTTACGCCAAACCCGACTGAGCCATACTTACAGTGATTCGTTGCTAATATCGCATCCACCCTTGTTTTACCATTAGGATCATACGGCCCTTGAGTATTCATCGCGACATCGTAATTTTCCATCACATTATCAATAAGCCATCCGCCAATTACTGGGGCGATGACCTTACCACCTGTTTTGAAAACCATCACATTTCCTCATAACAATCAATATGCATATTAATTGTACCGATAATGTACGAACTGTAGTAGACCCTCGACTGGGATCATGGTGAAAGTACGACATAGCCATTGCTTGGTAACGTGTATTGCGTCAGATTGCGTAAATGTTCCTCCTACCTACGACTAGTCTTCGAGAGCTAAACATGTAGCGCTCATTCAATTCATTGGTAGGTCTACACTTACGATATTGTGAAAGAAAAAGGGTGCGAGCATGAGAGTGATATTTTTATCAGTATTGTTTACAAGTGTGTGCTACGCACAAAGCTTAACTATCGCCGATATCCATCTATATGCTCGTGAGGGGCTAGCGCGTATCTGCGTAGATTCTCGACATATTTCAGGGGCCGAACTTCGAGACATGAAATTGCGTTATACCTCTATTCACCGGTTGAGGAAATCACGCTTGCCTCCTGACAAGGATTTTTCCTATTACGCTGCCCAGCAGTTTTGGGGGATAGACATTTCTAATACCCCTGAATATGAAGAGTGCGTATCCATGCTTAAGTGATTGCTGGCCGAGTATGGCGTTTTTGTCTATCGCAAGACTATTCATCACTGGGCTATCCAGTACGCGCCGTTTACCGATTAGTCGGTGAAGATTGTTCTGGCCAGTTTTTAGCCCCTTTACCTAGATAACGTTCGACAATTTTCTGGATCGTACCGTCTCTTCGCATTTTTTTAATCAATGGGGACACTTGTTGTGCTAACTGTTTTCCATGTTCTGTTTTAGCAAAAGCGAGGTAACTAGGATTGCGAGTAAGATGGTGAATAGCGGAAATATCTTCAGGCAAATAACCAAGATTATTTAGTAAGGAATGTACAACAGCATCCTCGTCCACCAGTATTTGACATCGATGGTATAGCAACTTCTTGAGATTGAGTTCTGAAGAGCTGGCCAAATCAACATTGGATATGACGCCATTTTTAATGGCACTATCCCATTTGTCTCCCAAGCTGTAACCTCGTACTTGGCAGATTTTGTATTGTGCTATAGAGGCGAGAGAACCCTCATAGTTAATCTCAGAATCGTAATTCACAAATAGGGCAACACTTTCATAAATAATAGGCACATCAGGGTACGTGGTATATTCTTCACGCTCTGATTTTTTTAGCAATGGAAACACTGCGTCAACTGCACCTGAGTGAAGACTAAGAAGGACTCTTGGCCATGGTAAGATGATGATTTCATACTCGATATCCAATCGAGACATAATTTCAGAGACGATATCAACAGCGATTCCCGTTGGACGATTCCCCTCTAAATAGGTAAAAGGAGGATATGATAAGCTCGCAATTTTGAGTGGCTTAGAAAAGGTCTCGAAACATAACATGATGCTGAGTATCAGTAGTAAAAAACGCATCTTTTGGCTCCAACATCGCCGTTACTTTAACAATAGGAGACGGCAATACGTTTAGCTAGTTGCGCCAAACTTGGTCGATAGCCACAGTTAACTTCAGTAGCTACCGACAGCCGCCCGCAATGTGAGCTATTTATAGATATTATCTAAGGGAAGAGGATGAACTAGGTGTAATATTGCCGTGAACTTGCGCTCGATTGTCTAGTCGACCGCTTAAGCGAGTTAATACTAGTGCGAACACAACCACCACCGCGCCTACCCATGGCGTATGCATTAAGCCAGCCTTCGCTACGATCACTCCGCCCCCCCAAGAACCCAGCGCAATACCGACGTTAAATGCGGCGATGTTTAGGCCCGAAGCAACATCTACGGCATCGGGTGTGTGTTTCTCAGCCAACTTCACCACATACATTTGTAAACTAGGGACGTTACCGAAAGCAAATGCTCCCCACACTAGAATCGTGGCAACAGCGGTTATTGAGTTTACGGCGGTGAAGTTAAATACGACCAATACAGTCGCCAGCCCACAGAAGACCACCGTGAGCGCTTTAATTGGTCCCACTTTGTCAGCCATTTTTCCTCCCCAGATATTACCAACAGTCACGGAGAGACCATAGGCCAGCATGATCAAGCTAATCGCTCTTGAGCCGAAGCCGGATATTTGCTCAAGAATAGGCGCTAGAAAAGTAAAGACGACAAATGTACCGCCATACCCCAGAGCTGTAATCGCATAAACCAATAGTAAACGAGGCTGTACCAATACGTTCAGTTGCGAAGACAGTTTAGTTGCGGACGATTGTTCCAAGTGATTGGGTAATAAGAAAGCACTACCAATCAAAGCTACAATGCCTAACATCGCCACGATGAAGAAAGTGGCCTGCCAACCAAAGGATTGACCAATGTAAGTGCCAAGTGGCACACCCGTTACCAAGGCCACGGTTAAGCCAGTAAACATAATTGCGATGGCACTTGCCGCTTTTTCTTTGGCGACCAGCCCTGCTGCAATCGTCGATCCAATTGAGAAGAAAACACCATGAGCAAGACCAGTAAGGATACGAGCTACAATCAGCGTGTGGTAACTTGGCGCTTGCCAAGCAAGCAAATTTCCAACGACAAACAATGCCATAACGGAAAGCAATACATATTTACGGTTCCACGAACTAGTCAACAACGTTAAAACCGGAGCGCCAATCGCGACACCAAGTGCGTAAAGACTCACTAGAAGCCCAGCAGAGGGCAAAGATACTTGTAGGTCGGCGGACATAGTTGGGATCAGCCCAACAATAACAAATTCAGTCGTTCCGATAGCAAAGGCGCTGAGCGTCAATGCAAGAAGTGCTAAAGGCATAATGTTTATCTCTATTGATTGAGTGAAACGCTCTTATTCGTTTCGATAGTGGCATTATGCGTGAATTGATAATTGTGAAAAATGGTATTTCTTACAACTTACTTTTGTTATAAATGCAACAATTGATGCTATTAATCCCTATCGAGGTAAAGCGATGTTGACTCGCTCTGATGATTTGGAAATTTTATTAACGGTTGTTGACTGTGGAGGTTTCTCGGCAGCCGCTCAGGCACTTGATATACAAGTCGCCAAAGTGTCCCGAGCGGTAAGCAAAGTTGAAAGTCAGCTAGGGGTGTCAATATTCAATCGCACCACTCGCCGTGTAGATCTTACGGATGAAGGAAGACAATTCGTTGATGCTATTCGAGTCGGGTTATTACAGATTCAGCAGGCTGAAGAAGAAATTATCTCGCGTGGTGAACGCCCAAAAGGTCGGTTACGTGTCGATGCGGCAAGCCCCTTTGTATTTCATCAGTTGATTCCATTGGTGCAATCGTTCAATACATCCTACCCCGACATCCAACTGGAACTAACATCGAACGAGGGCTTTGTGAATCTGATTGAGAAAAAAACTGATCTTGCTATTCGTATCGGAAAACTAACTGACTCGACCTTACATGCCCGCCCATTAGGTATAAGCCGCCTCTATATTGTTGCGTCTCCCAATTATGTTGCGCGCCGAGGGATGCCGGAACTCACCGCTGATTTGGCTCGGCACGAAACGATAGGTTTGTCAGGCTCTAAGGTTCTGAACCACTGGCCACTCAAAGGCTTCAATACATTATCACCCACCTTAACCTCGAGTAATGGCGAAGCAGTTCGTCAGTTAGCTTTGGCTGGCAATGGTATCGCATGTTTATCGGGATTTATGGTGAAAAGTGATATTGAAGAAGGTCGCTTAGTAGCGCTGCTTGAGTCTGAAAAGCTTCCCGATACGGGGAGAGAGCAAATTAATGCCGTCTATTACAAATCGTCTTCAGTTGCCAAACGAATTTCGGCCTTTATCGACTTTGTTCAGCCCAAATTGTCGCTGTAAGGCTGATAACTTTCTCTTCACGCATCGCGACTTACTCTTATCTAGAGCCTGTCATGCCCTGCCATGACAGGCTCCAAGTTGCAAAAATTTCAGCGCTGATTGTTCACCTCTATGAGATGGGGACTATATCTACCCAAACGGTATTTCAGCGTATATCTAACTGCTACGGCGTTTTTCAATCTAGGTACCACTAGGGAAAAATGCATCTGAGTGGAAACGTGATTGCGGCAGGTCATACTGCTTCGTCAAGACTTCAAAAGTATGTTTAACCATTGCACCTGATCCACAGGCATACACATCATAATCGCCAAGATGTTCAATGTCCGATTCTATCCAATCTTGAACGTACCCCACGCGCCCTGTCCAGTTATCTTCCTTACTGGGCCGAGATAACACCGGAGAAAAATGAAGATCAGCGTACCTCGCAGACAATTGATCGACGATATCTTCAAAATACCAATCTTGTTTGGTTCTTCCTCCCCAATAGACTTGAATCGTTCGATCCTCTTTCAATTGATTCGACTCCAATATCGATTTGATGGGCGAAAAACCTGTTCCTGTCGCTATAAACAGGAGTGGCCGATGCTCGCTTTCTTGGAAAGAGAATTTGCCACGCGGACCACGAATCCACCAAACATCCCCGGGCTGCATCGCGTCACATAAATTATCCGAGAAATACCCCCCTCTTCGGCGCTTCACGTGCAACTCCAATACTCCATCACGCTGAGGAACATTCGCCACCGAATAGGCACGCGTACTACCTTCGCCGCATTCAACTTCAATATACTGACCTGGCACTGGATTTAAAGTTGACCGTTTAGATAGCTGAAACCGTAGTATAAATACTTCTCCAGTGAGTGTTTTACTGCGTAACACCACACCTTCTCGATCTACACTAGCCTCTCCTCCCCAATCGTCTTGCTGACACTCAATATCACTGGTTGCCACAGAGCAACAGGGTAAAAAGTAGTTTCTTTTGAGCTCTTCTTGAGTTAAAAAAACCGACATACCGTCCCGATACTTTACGCAGCCTTTCAACAGCTTGGTTCGGCATAAACGACACGCGCCAGCCATACACCCGTGCCTTAATGAAACGCCAGCGCTCTGCGCTGCAGACAATATTGATTGCTCTGTGCCCACATCGAATACCTTACCTGAGGGCTTAATCAACACACTGTATTTCATGATTTATCCTCCCTCGAAAGCTCCTAATCTACACTGGAGACTGACAGCGGTGAATGTGCGTTCAAATATTCGATATACGTTTTTCCCGCTTCGACAAAACTATGAGGATCGAAGCCACCCCCTGATTCTTCAATAATAAAATTGCCACGATACTCTTCTTCTTGCATGAACTTCAGCATCTGATCAAAATGAAAATTGCCTTTATTTAAGGGTAAATGAGCGTGCTGGCCGTTTAAGACATCGTTAAAATGAGCATTGCAAACATTCGGCAATATACGTTTTAGATGCGCTAAATACTCTTCCGCGCTGTGATGGGAATAAAATGCATGAAAATGAACCAAATCCAACGTGAGTTGTACGCCCATTTTTTGACAAAGATCTTCATGCTGCGGATCGGAAAGTACAATATATTTTTCTCGATCTGGTCCTGTATTTTCCAACAAGATTTTGACTCCACACTGGGATCCAAACTCAGAAAGACTCTCTAAAGAGCGAGCTAGCTGGGTGAACTCAAATTCTCCAACGCCATCGGCACCAAACTCCAAGTAACCGGGGTGCACGGTGATAAATTGGGCGCCGATCTCCGCCGCCTTGTTCACGTAGTGCTTCATATAGTCCACCGCACACAAACGAATGACTTCATCGGAATTTGAAATGTCGGTCTCTTCGCCAATGTAAGGAGCGTGAGTTGAGAAATACAGTCCTCGTTTATGGCGAAGTTCATTCAGCTCTGCTCGCTGACTTTGCCAATATTCCTCACTGGCATCGATTTTATCCCGAAATTCCTTTTCAAATTCAATCTCGATCACTTTATATGTATTGGATAACTCAGCAACGAGATGACTCATCTGAGCTGGATTATCGAAAATATTGGTTGAAAAGCCGATTTTTGTTGAAAGCTGCATAATCTACCCTTACTTAATGAGAGGTTTTATCCGTATGAATGAGTTTTTTGCTGGAAAGGCGGTTTACATGAAACTGGCGGTGTAACCCTATGGTTTCTGGGTCAATAAATTCGTATGTTTCTGGGCATTGCTCAATGGCGCTTTGATGAATTCCAGCGCATGTTGAAAAAGCATTACACCCTATCAGCGGCTTGTTTGGATTAGGGGTATGACCGATAATCTCGTAATAGTGCTGACACACTTCAATCACGTCTTTTAAATGCACACTGGTCTCAACGCTCTGTTTGCAGTGGCTACACTCTAAAATCGCAACAACTTCCTCGAACGAAGCATTACCACAGCGCTCTCCCACTCCTCCCAAAGTCACTTGTACTTGAGACGCTCCTGCTTCTATCGCCGCAATCGTATTGGCAACCGCTAGCCCGAGATCATTGTGAAAGTGAGCTGAAAAGTTGATGGCTGGATATTCAGTGATGAACTGTTCAAAAAGAGATTTAGCGGCTGTTGGCGTCAGTATGCCAACCGTGTCCGCCAAGCAAACATTATCGACGCCTTTTTCGATCAGGCACTCCACGGTTTCCCGTAGAAGGCGGTCACTCCCTCTTGTGGAATCTTCAAGGATGGCATAAATCCCACCACTAAACTGCGTATCTCGGACTTCATCAATAGACTGACGCAGCAATGCCAGAGCATCCGACAAACTCATGTGCATTTTCTTTTTCAGGTGCAATTCTGAGCCAATACATAATAAGTTAATAATCGAACGAGAATAAGGTTTCAGCGCGTTAGTGGTGGTAACAATATCCTGAGTTTTAAGACGGCATAACGCGGCGATAGTCGTGTTTCCAACCAGCGCACTCGCCTCCTCAAACAACGCCTGACTGTTCGAATCTGTCACCATCCCGAGTTCAATGGTCTCAATGTCCAATCGAGCTAAGCGCTTCAGCAGCTGTATCTTTTGATTGTTGTCCATCAGGCAACCAATCCCTTGTTCGCCGTCTCTCATGGTTGTATCGAAAAATCGTATTTGATTCATACTTGCCCCCATATTGCGATTATAAAAAAAGTCATTGAAACCAGCAGGCTTTTCAAAATAGAACCGGTTCGCCTACAAACGAAAAAGGAAATGAAAATTGTCGCGAGGATGACCCAATCTTTTGATCCAAAAGTTGCGGCTAAATGGCGAGCGGATTCGTTGCCAAACGCGACATTGATAATGATGGTCCCCATGATAAAACAGACGGCGTATTCAACTGAGCGGGCAATAAAGCCGGTGCCATCACTCTGAAAGTATTTGGTTGAGAAAGGGATGACCTTTAACAAATAGCTGAGTATTGCAACATAAAGTGTGGTGATCATACTGCCTCCTTACTCTGTCTTTTTGTCTCGAATGCGGCGAGCGAAACCCCACAGGCAACCGGCACCAGCACCATCAACCACTCACTATGGTTCACTAAGATCGGGGCGCCAATTCCACCTAACACGGTGGCGAGAACTGTGAAACCTTTTTTCGAGTTCTTCGCCGTCAATGCCGTAAAGTGAATCGGGAGGACCATAGCGGCAAACAGGGCGACTGAGGAATAATTGAAATAACTCACACCCAAGTACCCGATGATCGTAGCTAATACCGCCACGCCATAACTGGGGGCCGCTACCCCTAAGAAGTAGCGAAATTGAGATTCTCCATCGTTCACTTTCTCCGATTGAAAATGAGCGTGGCTGACTGCATAAGTGCTGGCGCTAAACATTTGTAATGACAAAAAAACTTTTACTTTTGATACCCCCTTAAAGTACTGGGAGGCCACCATTGCCATAAACAAAAACCTGAAGTTAACCAACACAGTTAAAGCTAAGGCGGTTAACACCTGCCCCCGAGCAAGAATATCAACCAATGAGATCTGCAAGGGACCGGCAAATATTGCGATCGTACCTAACGCCGTATCAAAAAAGTGATAGCCTCGCTCGTGATACAAGGCCCCCAAAGCCGAAAAAACAAAAAAAAATGAAATCATAATTGGGACAGAATCCTTCAGCCCCCGTTTAAAATATGCATTCAACTCCATTTTTGCCTCCATAATTGTGTGAATATCGCAATGAGTTACGATGAATAACGACGCTATAGAACCGAAAATTTGGTGCTAAGTGTTTCTGTGCCGAATTAAGAACGCATCATACTATTATGTTTGCCTCACCCTTGCTATGACGCTAACTATCTATTTTTGTTCTATTTTTTTGGTCATTTAGTGTCATTTCATATAAATTTATATTTTATAACCCGTCGTTAGGGGCGAAAAAACAACTGGGTTGCATATATCAGGTCGTTCCCGGATGTAAACGATGACCCTTATGCGTTTGTTTAGGACTCCACAAAAAAATAAATAAACAGGCCTTTATTTGATATATTCACGGTTAAAGAGACATATCTACATTCAAAAAAGTAGGCATTAGATAAAATGGAACAGATATACTTTGCGGGGGGCTGCCTATGGGGCGTTCAAGAGTTCATGCGTCATTTACCTGGAGTGCTTTCAACGGAAGTTGGCCGCGCTAACGGCAGCACGCACAGCACACACACAAAATACGACGGCTATGCCGAATGTGTATTGGTGCAGTTCGACTCTGCTATCGTGAGCGTGGATCAATTGATGGGTTACTTTTTTGAGATCATTGACCCCTATAGCGTAAATAAACAAGGTATTGATGTCGGTGAGAAATACCGCACTGGAGTCTATAGCACCAACAACGCTCATTTATCGTTGGCATCAAGTTTCATCAATCAACGCAAAGATGTCCACTGCATTGCGGTGGAAGTATTACCGCTAACCAATTACGTCAAAAGTGATGAGGAACATCAAGACAGGCTAACACTGCGTCCCAACGATTACTGCCACATCCCAATCGATCTTCTACACAAATATAAGAATAAAAAATAGCCACAAAGCCTGACTGAAGTATCACTTCCCTCCTCTCACTCACGTGGCTGATCGCAAGATAAAGGACTACAATTTCTTCTATCGAAGCGACATTTTGAGGGGGAGAAATGTCATCAACTACGCGAAATCGTCATGGATTCTACACAATTGTCACTCAAGATCAGCTCATAGTTACAGCCTGTACTGGCTCGTGGAATGAAGAAACCGTTGTAGACTATGCCGAAGATATACTCAAACATGCCGCCAATATGAGCCATCAAAATTGGGCGCTGGTCAGTACGATTACCGAGTGGGGATTAACCACACCGGACGCATTAAAAACATGGAATAAATATTCCATCACAATGCAGGACAGTGGCCTCATAGCACTTGCTCTCGTGTCCGATCAAAACATGCTAACCAAATCGGTTATCGTTAAAAACAATGTGGCCCCCGACCACCCTGAATTTGCTCCCGAATTCTTCCCTGATGTGGACTCCGCTATACTTTGGTCTAATGAGCGCCTCTCAGGCCTCAAATAGACTCCTCAAGTTTCAAGGAACCAGATCATGAAAGCAATCGTAGCACTTCAACCTGGCTCGCCCGATGTTCTAACTTTCGTTAATATAGAAGAACCTCATCTAGCCCCTGACGAAGTCAAAATTCGAGTCAAAGCATTTGGACTAAACAAAGCTGAAGCCTATTACCGGGCTGGAGCATTTGGTGAACTAAACCCTAAACTAGCACTGGGAATCGAAGCCGCTGGTGAAGTCATCGAAGATCCAAGTAAGCACTTCCAACCCGGCGACAAAGTGATTACTGCGATGGGAGGGATGATGTTTGCTCGCCACGGTAGCTACGCTGAGATAATTTCAGTGCATCGAAACAACGTTCAAAAAATCAATAGTGATATTGATTATGTAACACTCGCATCATTGCCAGAGGCATACGGCACTATCTGGGGAGCCTTGGATAAAACTCTCAATATCCAATCTGGAGAAACACTACTGGTTCGCGGCGCAACGTCCTCTCTCGGAATGGCAGGCCTTGCTTATGCAAAAGCCAAAGGTTTAAAAGTGATTGCAACAACACGCAGAGAAAACATGCTATCTTTCCTCAAAGACAAAGGCGCTGACCATGCCACTCTTGATGATGGCAACATCCAAGGTAAGGTTCTTGATCTATTTCCAAACGGCATCGACAGTGCACTTGAAGTCGTAGGCGTCGCAACTCTTATCGATACCATGAAGACATTAAAACCTTGGGGGAAAGTCAACGTCGTTGGCGCTTTAGGTGGAATGCCTATCCTTGAGAATTTCAATCTATTGAGCGATCTCCCTAGCTCTGTGCAACTGAGTTTTTTCCAAAGTGACATGATTGGTCATGAACAAATAAAGTTAAGTGACTCACCAATTGATTGGATTGCAGACCAAGTTCAGAAAGGTATTATCCCCTCCATTATTTCCCAAGTTTTTGAATATGAAGACATTCAAAAGGCGCATGCGCTACTAGATTCTAACCAAGCTGGCGGAAAGCTAGTGGTGAAGGTAGGTTAACGGTATAGAGCTTCGAAAGTTGAAGACTAAAACCTAGATAAGCAACTAGTTCCTTACAAAACATGAACCTATTGCCATGGAATATAAACAAATTTAGGCCACGAAATCGTCGCCTAAATTTGGTATTACGCCAACGTTCTAACGTTTTTCCTCAGCGATCGCTTTCACCATCATAGATTCACCCATCGTCGCTTGCGCCTTGTGAGACATGATCCCCGACATAATGGCTGCCATGTGGTTACGCTTACCCGGAATCACCACCGCTTTTTTCCCTAATCCGTTTATCGCTAGTTTTGCGACTTCATCAGGATCTTTGGCTGTAAACGGTAATTGGCTCCAATCTACATCGTTGTCTGCAGTCATCGGCGTATTGGTCAAACCCGGTGACAACACAGTGACATCCACCCCATGCGCTTTTAATTCACCATGTAAGGAAGTACCGAACTGGAGCACGTAAGCTTTGGTGCCCGCGTAATTTGAGAAATATGGCGACGCCATATGGCCTGCAAGACTCGACACCATCAAAATCCCACCGCGCTTTCTTGCCACCATCTTGGCAGAAAAATGATGTGACAATTCTAGAACCGAGGTTACATTCAATTGAATCATCTGCAGCTCTTTTTCTAAAGCCGTTTTTGCAAATGACCCATTCACTTCAACCCCAGCGGCCAAAACCAACAACCCGATCTCTTTCTCGATTTGTTTCACCTTGGCAACGCCATCAGAGGAAGCTAAATCAGCAGAAACAGTCAAAGTTTGAACGCTATGCTGCTGACGAAGTTGCTCAGAGTAACGGTCGAGTTCGTTTTCACGCCGAGCCACTAACACAATATTGAATCCTTGCGCCGCGAGCTGATTGGCAATCTCTGCGCCGATACCAGATGTTGCGCCAGTCACCAACGCCCATTCACCATATTTGTTCTTCAAGTTAACACCCATGCTTCGTTTCCTCTTTCATGTTCTGCTGATGAGTTAACTATATGGGTTTACCAGCAATCAAACTTATCACATTAGGCCAATCACTGCGCAGATTAGGTCAAAGGCATCGGGATGGGTATTATTCATAGTACCAACTCAAACTTGGCAATTGAAAGGTCTTATTTTTCAGTGTCAAAGACTATATTTCCTCGTAGGAGAGTCATCAATATTTGAGTCTGCGCTATATCGTTGGCAGGTAAAAGAGTAATGTCGTGTTCTAAAATGGCCAAGTCTGCCGATTTCCCTACTGAGATTGAGCCAGTAATATCGCTGATCCCTATGCTCTGTGCCGCATTGATCGTGTAGGCGTCGATTGAAGCATAGACGTTAGGCAAACCCGTTTTGCCCATGGTTAAACTATTAGCGATGCCTACTAACGGATTAATATCATGGACATTCCAATCACTGCTTAAGGTGAGGTTTGCGCCAGTATCAAAAATAGCACTAAGGTTCATCAAATCATGAGATCGCTTTGGCCCTAAAAACGACTCCGCCCACTGATGTTCATGCTGCGCAATATAATCAGAACCCACTTGAAAATCTGCCGTCACATCTAATTTTTCGAAGCGAACAACATCGCTTGGGTCGACTAGCTCCACATGCGTGAGTGTATACGGTTTATTAGAACCCTGGCGGCGAACAGACTCAATCGCATTCAACGATTCCCGTACCGCGCCATCGCCAATAGCATGTATGTGAGCGCTGTAGCCAATCTTGTTCAACGTCTCCAGCCACACTTTCATTTTCTGCGGAGGAATATAATTGAGACCGTAAGGTTTATCGGCGATGTACGTTTCTAAATAAGGTTTGAGCGTTTTCGCGGTACCGTTAACAATAATGCCGTCACTGTACATCTTTACCTGATCCACCAGCAGCAAACGTGACTTATCGCTAGAATAGATGGTTTGCAAAAATGTCAGTTGAGATTCCATCAAATCCGTCGGGTATATCCACGGACGTAGCGAAACCCGGGCAGTCAGCGCTTGGTTTTTCTCAGCTTTCCGCCACACTTCATACCAACCTCGCTTCCAATAAAGGCGGCCATCACCAATGGTGGTAATGCCATGTTCAGCAGCTTGTGCCAATCCCGCCAACAAACCTTGATAACTTTTATTAAATTGATTGTTTTGGCTATTCCATGCGATTTCCATCACCAAATCACCAGCGTTATCCAACAAAATGCCTGTGAGATCTCCGCTTTGTTCCTGCTTTAGGATCTTGCCACCTTGGGGATCTGGCGAATATTTTGAGATACCCGCCAATTTAAGCGCTGCAGAGTTAACCCACATAGAATGAGACGTTTGCTCCATAAATATCACGGGTTTCTTCGGGAATATGCGGTCAATCACTGCAAGAGGCGTTTTATGATTTTCTTCGCTAAGGAGCGCATCCAAGGAGAAACCGTAGCCCATCAGCCAAGTACTTGAGTCAGCGTTGTCGCGACATATCTCAAGGTAAGGGATCTGCTTATCGAGAGACGCATCAATCGCCAGTTCGCACTGACTGCCCGCCTCTGATGCCGCTTCAAACACATGATTATGATTATCAATAAAGCCCGGCATAACATACGCGTGTTCAAGATCAATCACGTCGGTGTTGTAGCCACGATACTCGCCAGCATCTTCGTATTTGCCTACAAACACGATTTTGCCATCGTCGATCGCTATAGCATTGGCGCTGTTATGGCCGTAGACGTTCGCGTTCATCAGAATCCGATCTGCGGATACAGCAAATGCATTTGGGAAATGTACTAAGCTCGCAACTAACGCAAGAAGAAAAACTCGGTTCACTGTCCACTCCTTTCATTCCTTGGAAGGGTTCAATTCACTACCGCAACTGAGTAGCGCGCCGCCAGTATTGTTTACAACGACAAAGTGTCAGCTACTATTGCGATAATCGGATGGTGATAAACAGACTTGCGCTTTAAATGCCCGATTGAAGGTCGATATCGACTCAAATCCCGTCTCGTAAACGATATCCGAAATACGTAAGCTGTTATCCTTAAGCAGCACTTTCGCCTTATTAATCTTCAAACGCGTGATATGCTTCATCGGCGGCTCACCATACACTTGCTTAAATTTTCTTTTAAACGTCGACACGCTCATGTGGCACAGCGCAGCCAGTTCATCAACATTAAGATCAGCGTATAAATTACTCTGAATCACATCTTCAAACTTGGCGAAATTCGGCTTAAACATCGCCGCGATAAAGTCTAATTCCGAAGGCGCTTGCGTTCTCTTCGTCATCAGCAATACAAATTCTCTCAGCTTGCTCTCAATTAAGAGGTCGTCCACCAGTTCAGGGGAGTCTAGCAAAATACTAATGCTATCTCGGTAGTACTCAAGTAACTTATCTACCTCCACCTGCTTCATATTGTAGTCAACACAATAGTCGGATGAAGTGATGTCAAAACCGAATAACGCATGTAATACCTCAGGGTAGAGAAAAATCCCTATCGCTTCAGCACCCTGATCATTGAATTCGCTAACACTTTCATAAAAGTAGTTGGTGCATTTAGCTAAGACACCACTGTGCTTATTAAGATCAATCAGATGAGTTTGATCGCGAACCTTATATTCACCTTCGGTGACAAAGGCAAAACACGCTTCTTGGGCCATAAATACCTTGGGTAAGCGTTTAAAACCGGCAATACCTTGTTTCTGGAACACCACTCGACCAAGGTACTCAATGGACTTATCCGTCATCGTTTCATACTCGCTATTTGTTTAATAAGAACACTGTATTTAAGATTGTATTTATTAAGAAAGGACTGAAAGCGCCGAAAAAGCAACTCACGCTATTTTTCATACAGTTCTAGCGGTAAGCCATCAGGGTCTTTGAAAAAATTGAATTTTTTTCCCGTGAATTCATCCACCCGAATCTCTTCAACTTCAACACCTTTTGAAACAAGATAGCTCGAATACACTTCAACTGATTCCACAATAAAAGCCAAATGCCTTAGCCCCTGCGCTTCCGGTGTTGAAGGCCTCTTAGGTGGATTGGGAAAAGAGAAAAGCTCAACCTGGTTACCGTTAGGCAAAGCCAAGTCTAATTTGTAGGAATCGCGATCAGAACGATAGTTTTCTGCAATAATTTCTAACCCTAACGTTTCGGTATAAAAAGACTTAGAGGTGACATAATCAGAACAAATAATGGCGACATGGTGGAAGCTTTCAAGTTGCATGGGGGACTCTCAGTAGTACGGCTAAAACAGACTGTGTTAGCCAATGATATACCGAGATAAAAATAGACCCAAGCAACATCAGCCACTTGGATGTAAACTCCGTATTATTGTTAGCTTCGCGATTGTCGGTGTCACCTCACATCAAAGATTGAAACCTTTTGGGCTAAGGTGACACGGATATGGAAACCGCCAAAGCTTGGTTCAATGCGATGGAAGAGAACGTTTTATCCTATCAGGTTGGTGAGAAGCTACCTTGGACATCAATTATTGATGCTATGGATTGGGATACGGCATCCCTACCGTTCCGCCTGGGCTCATGGTGAACATTGAATAGAGCAATTTCCGATCATTTTTTTGTACTATGACAACTGGCGGCATGGACATGAGACCCGTACCGCCGCAGCAACTGAGTTAACGATAAGACTGCCTGCTCACCATTTCCACCGCTCTCAATTGCGCTAATGCTTTTGTAAGTTCCAATTGTGCCTGCGCAAAGTTGATATCTCCATCATGACGGTTGATGTTCTCAAGCGCCATTTGGCGCGCCGATTCCGCTCGCGCTTTATCGATATCTTTGCCATGTAAGGCAGTATCTGCCAACACTGTTACCACACTGGCCTGTACCTCAACAATGCCACCCGATACGTACAACACCTCTTCTGGAGAGCTTTTATCCGATACATAGCTCGCAACCCCCGGCTTTATTTTGCTAACTAATGGCGAATGACCTGGACGAATACCAAGCTCCCCATCTGCGCCAGAAATCGCCAACGCATGAGCCTGCCCTGAAAATAAGGTGCCTTCGGCACTTACAATATTCAGCTCAAACGTTCTATCACTGATACCTATCGCCATTCTACCCCTACCTTAAATGCTCTTCGCTTTTTCTAACGCATCATCAATTGAACCGCAGTACATAAATGATTGTTCTGGAATATCATCGTAGTCGCCTGCCAGCAGGCCTTTAAAGCCGCGCAATGTTTCTTTTAACGAAACATAAATACCCGGATCACCAGTGAATACTTCAGCAACGTGATACGGCTGAGTAAGGAAACGTTCAATTTTACGTGCGCGTGATACCACCTGCTTATCACCTTCCGATAATTCATCCATGCCCAGAATCGCAATAATATCTTTGAGCTCTTTATAACGCTGCAAGGTACGTTGTACGCCTTGTGCAACGTCATAATGCTCTTGACCAACCACCAAAGGGTCGAGCTGGCGTGACGTAGAATCAAGCGGGTCAATCGCCGGATAAAGCCCCATTGCCGCGATGTTTCGATTGAGCACCACAGTTGCATCTAAGTGAGCAAAAGTCGTGGCCGGCGATGGGTCAGTTAAGTCATCGGCAGGAACATAAACCGCTTGAACCGAGGTGATAGAACCTTGCTTGGTTGACGTGATACGCTCTTGCAATACTCCCATTTCTTCTGCCAAGGTCGGTTGGTAACCCACAGCAGATGGCATACGCCCCAACAACGCCGACACTTCCGTCCCCGCTAAGGTGTAACGGTAGATGTTATCGATGAACAGCAAGACATCACGGCCTTCATCTCGAAAGCGTTCAGCCATAGTAAGCCCGGTCAATGCCACTCGCAGACGGTTGCCCGGTGGCTCGTTCATCTGGCCATAGACCATCGCTACTTTTGACTCTTCCGGCTTGTCGACATTAACGACACCTGCTTCTTGCATTTCAAAGTAGAAATCGTTGCCCTCACGAGTCCGCTCACCTACACCGGCAAAAACAGATAGACCAGAATGTTGTAATGCAATGTTGTTGATAAGTTCCATCATATTGACGGTCTTGCCAACACCAGCGCCACCGAACAAGCCGATTTTACCGCCTTTGGCGAATGGACAAACAAGGTCAATTACCTTGACGCCAGTCTCCAACAAAGACGCTTCATTAGATTGATCTTCATAGCTTGGCGCAGCCCGGTGAATCGCGTAGTGCTCTTCTGCGGCGATTTCCCCACACTCATCTATGGCTTCGCCAAGCACATTCATAATTCGACCGAGTGTTTGAGTACCAACCGGAACAGAAATGGGCTCCCCCGTATTCTCAACTTTCAGGCCGCGGCGAAGCCCGTCAGAGCTCCCCATGACAATAGCACGCACGACCCCACCACCGAGTTGCTGCTGGACTTCTAATACCAGTGAGGTCTTGATGCCGTCTACTAGCCGCAGAGCATCATAAACTTTAGGTACATTGTTATGTTCAAATTCGACGTCAACGACTGCGCCGATGACTTTAACTATTTTACCTATACTCATCATTTACCTCGGAATTTTTATACCGCTTGCGCGCCAGATACAATTTCACTCAACTCTTGAGTAATCGCGGCTTGCCTTGCTTTGTTGTAAACCAGCTCTAAATCGTCAATCAACTGACTGGCATTATCAGATGCCGCCTTCATGGCGACCATACGTGAAGCCTGCTCACACGCGATGTTTTCTACTGTGCCTTGATAGACTTGAGATTCAATGTAGCGCAGCACCAGATCGTCCAAAATATCCTTGGGATCCTGTTCATAAATGTAATCCCAACGCGACTTGACCAACTTAGGGTCGCTCGCCATTGGGTAAGGAAGAAGCTGTTTCACCGTTGGTTGCTGCACCATTGTGTTAACAAACTCGTTATAGACCAGATAAAGCCTGTCTATCTTGCCCTCATTGTAGTGCTCCAACATTGCATGCACAGTGCCAAGCAAATCTTCCAACTTGGGTTGATCTCCTAACCCAGAAGCTTGAGCAAGGACTGGTGAAACATTATGGAAAAAGCCCACGGCTTTGGAGCCGATTAAGGTTGCATCAACCTCGACTCCTTGCTGTTGCCACTTGTCCATTTCACCAAGCACCTGCTTAAACAAATTGGTATTGAGTCCACCACAAAGCCCTCTATCAGACGAAATAATGATATAAGCGACACGTTTGGCTTCACGCAATTCCAAATACGGATGGCTATATTCAAGCGTACCGGAAGCAACGTGGCTAATGACTCGGCGCATACTGGTCGCATAAGGACGAGCTTTCTCCATATTCTCTTGCACGCGACGCATTTTGCTCGCAGCGACCATTTGCATTGCGCTAGTAATTTTTTGAGTGCTATTAACACTGGCAATTTTAGTCCGAATTTCTTTGGTGTTTGCCATCGTTAGCTCCTCCTATTCATTCGTTGCGAATAACGCGATTGCGATAGTTGCTATAACCGACAAGCTATAGCCAATATGCAATCACCACGACTGTAGTGCGACGAACTCATCCAATAGCTGCGCGAGCTGAGTTTGAATGCTCTCGGTGTAGTCGCCTTTTTCGTTAATCATGGCAAGAAGCTCAGAACAGGTAGCTTTTGCATGCGCTATCAAACCTTCCTCAAAATGACTGATTCGATCGAGACCGACTTCCGCTAAATAGCCTTTTTCCGCTGCGAAAATCGTTACGGCTTGCTCTGCAACCGACATTGGTGCGTATTGTTTTTGCTTCATCAATTCAGTCACACGTTCGCCGTGATCAAGCTGCTTCTTGGTTGCATCATCTAAATCAGAAGAAAACTGAGCGAAAGCCGCTAATTCACGGTATTGAGCCAACGCCGTACGAATACCCCCTGACAGTTTCTTAATAATTTTGGTTTGCGCCGCGCCGCCTACCCGAGAAACCGAAATCCCTGGGTCAACTGCCGGGCGAAGACCAGAGTTAAACAGCTGCGTTTGCAAAAATATCTGCCCATCGGTTATCGAAATGACGTTGGTTGGAACAAATGCCGATACGTCGCCAGCCTGTGTTTCAATGATTGGCAGAGCCGTGAGTGAGCCAGTTTTGCCTTTCACAGCCCCCTTAGTGAAACGCTCAACGTAGTCTTCGTTCACGCGAGCCGCACGTTCTAATAAACGAGAGTGCAAATAGAACACATCACCTGGGAAAGCTTCACGGCCAGGCGGGCGTTTAAGTAGTAGAGATATTTGCCGATAAGCTACCGCCTGCTTAGAAAGATCGTCATAGACAATCAGCGCATCTTCACCACGGTCTCGAAAGTATTCACCCATAGTACAGCCGGCATACGGCGCCAAATATTGTAAAGCAGCAGACTCAGATGCGGATGCCACAACAATTATGGTATTTTCGAGCGCATCGTGCTCCTCCAGCTTTCTCACTACATTGGCGATCGTGGACGCTTTTTGCCCTATCGCTACATAAATACTTTTAACACCTGAATCTTTTTGGTTGATGATGGCATCGATAGCCAAAGCCGTTTTACCTGTTTGTCGGTCACCGATGATCAGCTCACGCTGTCCTCGGCCGATAGGCACCATGGCATCGACGGCTTTATACCCTGTTTGGATTGGTGTATCGACGGACTTACGTTCAATAACCCCTGGTGCAATAATTTCCACCGCATTCGAAAGCTCAGCTCGAATCTCCCCTTTACCGTCGATGGGCTGCCCCAGAGTGTTCACCACGCGGCCAAGCAGTTCAGGACCAACCGGCACTTCCAAGATTCTGCCCGTACCCGTGACTTTCATGCCTTCGCATAAGTCGGCATATGGGCCCATGACCACCGCACCAACGGAATGGCGTTCTAAGTTCAACGCCAGCGCATAGCGCCCACCGGGCAGCTCTATCATCTCGCCTTGCATGACATCAGCTAAACCATGAATACTAATAATACCGTCACTTATTGACACTATTGTGCCTTCATTTCGCGCTTGGCTGCTCACATCGAATGTGGCAATGCGTTGTTTTATTAAGTCGCTAATTTCTGAGGAATTTAACTGCATTTCAAATACCTATTACATGTGTAAGCTAGTGGAGAGACGTTTGATGGAAGATTTCAATGAACCATCAATCACTATTTCGCCCGCTTTAATGACTATCCCCCCGACTAACGCTGTGTCTAAGCGAGTGGTTAAGGTCACATGCCGATTAAACTTTATCTCTAAGGACTTGGTTAATAAGGCCAATTGCTCGGTACTAAGTGGATCAGATGACGTGACCTCTACATCAATCACTTTGTCGTCTTCATTTTTTAACGCGGTAAATTCACTCAGTACCTCTCGCATCGCTGACAAGCGTCGGTTTTCTGCCATGACCTTAATAAGGTTCTGCGCATATTCATCCAATAAGCCCTCGCCTACAGAGAACAGAAACTTCAAGAAGGCTTGATATTCGGCTTTACCGCCTTGTTGCAAATCTGATACTTGTACAGCAACTTCTGGCTGCTCCATCACCTCAACGGCAATAGCAATCATCAAGTGCCATTCAGGCAAAGCCCGTTGCTCTTTCGCAAAGTCAAACGCAGCCTTGGCGTAGGGATAAGCAATGGTTTTTAAATCGGACATACTGCTTTTTCTCCTACCCTAGATTTCATGGATCAATTGATTCACGAGTTCACGATTAGCTTGAGTATCCAAATTACGGCTGATCAGTTTTTGTGCACTGCACATCACTAAGTCTGCCATTTCATCTTTAAGCTCCTGACGCACGCGATTCCTTTCGCTCTCAATCTCCACCTGTCCCTGAGAGATAATTCGCGCTTTTTCTCTTTCCGCTTCTTGCGTTGCCTCTTCAATAATTTGAGCTCGGCGTTGCTGACTCTGCGCAATCATTTGACCAATGTCCTTTTTGGCATCAGCTATCAATTGTTGCCCATTCGCTTTAGAAAGCGCCAATTCCTTTGCTGCCATTTGTGTATTTCGAATTCCCTCTTCCACCGCTTTCTGCCGCTCATCAAGCATCTGACTAAGGGGTGGCCAGATATATTTCATACACAGCCAAACAAAAATAACGAAGGATATTGCTTGGCCAAACATGCTGGCATTTAAGTTCATCTCATCCTCTCTTTATTCATTGCAATCACGTCAATGGCTTTAATTCCACCAACTTTGAATTAAGGGTTGTATTAAGCAACCGCAAAGATGATGTATAATCCGATACCGACACCTATCATTGGAACCGCATCCACAAGCCCCATCATGATGAAGAACTGAGTGCGTAGCATAGGTGTTAGATCCGGTTGTCTTGCGACACCTTCTAAATATTTACCAGCCAAGTTACCAATACCGGAAGCCGCACCGGCAGCACCAAGACCAATCAAAATAGCACCTGCCACGTATAAAACCGCGCTTACCATATCCATCGAAAACTCCAAATATAAATAGTATTAAAATAAAGATTGTTACTTAGTGTTCTTCTACCGCCATCGCAAGATAGACAACCGTCAGAACCATAAATATAAACGCTTGCAAACAAACAATTAGAATGTGAAACAATGCCCATGGAACACTCAACGCCCATTGAACCCACCACGGCATCAATGCAATTAGGATAAATATCATTTCACCTGCATACATATTTCCAAATAAACGCAAACCAAGAGAAATAGGTTTAGATATTAGAGTAACCATTTCAAGCAGGAAGTTCACTGGATAAAGAAAAGGAGATTCAAATGGTTGAGTCGTCAGTTCTTTAATAAAGCCCCATATGCCCTTTGCTTTAATGGTATATATAATTACAAGTGCAAACACACCAAGTGCCATCGACATAGTAATATTGACGTCGGCTGATGGTAGATCTCTGAAATGAGAGAACCCGATCATTCTTGTAAAGGCTGGTATAAGGTCAACTGGCAATAAGTCGATCGTATTCATCAAAATCACCCACACAAAGATAGTGAGTGCTAAGGGGCCGATAATCTTATCTTCAGATTGAAATATTTCCTTTACCAAGTTGTTTATAAACTCAAAAACAACCTCAATAAAACACTGTAATCGTCCGGGAACCCCACTTGTCCCCCTAGATATTGCGTATCGGAACACGCCGATAAACAAAAGTCCTAGAATCCACACCATGATCATTGAGTCGAGGTTAATCGCCCAAAAGCCCTTTCCTACTGTGAAGAAAGTCAAATGGTGCTCAATATATTGATGAGCAGTTTCTACTTTTTCCACCCTATTTTACCCTGTCCTGCTGATACCAAAATGGAGAAATAAAACACCCTAAAAACGTAATGCAATAGCTAATAATCACTACAACATTTCTTATAACCATAAAATGAAAGACAAGGCCAAAGAAAACAACCGTATAAATAAGTTTTGCATTCCTACTCAGTTGAATTAAGTCCTTCACACTTTTATTAGAACGTAATGTGGCTTTATAACTAGCAAGCAACATACCTATTAAACTAGGGACAATGGCTAACAACACGCCAATTAATGCAGATTCTATATTCCTCCCTCTAGCTGTCGAAAAAAATACCTCATATAGCATTGCAACAGCACCAAATGCGACCTGACATTTCACCAGCCGTTTTGTCGCAATGATTATGTCGTCACTAACACAATTTTCTCCCCACATAGAAATACCTTAATAAGCATATTGATAATACCTTTAGTCGATTACATAATTACTAATTCGTCCTGACTGATAAAAACAATACGCCCAAATTTATGGTGATAAAAGTCTCAAAAAATGCAGACAAACTTTTCAAATTTGAAATAAAAGTCACAAACTGTTTCAAATTTGATCGTAGGTAAGGAGTATGATTTAGGTTCATAGCCAAAATCATCATTATGAAAAATGGAACTCCAACCAACAGATAGGAAACAACAATAACATCAACAGTACAATGTACATTTAGATAACATTTATCGGAAAGTTACTTATAATTTTAGAATTGATGTCAACGGCTAGTTTCTCTATCTGGAATTAGCCTGGATTTAAATTTCGATTAGAAGAGAGGATTTAGTAAAGACAAAATGATCTAGATCAGTTTTAATTAAGTTAATTATTTAATCAAATTTAGCATGAGTTTTGATCTCGAGGCTAAATCGATTTTTCTCGCAAAAAAAAAGCCCGCTAATATTAACGGACTTTTCCAGTATAGCGTATTTCGGACTATTTCATGATACGAGCTTTAAACTGACGCCCTTTCACTTTACCATTTTGCAGTTGCTTAAGAGCAACCTTAACGGCCGATTTGTCGACAGCCACATAAGAGACCATCGCCAAGATATTGATTTTACCGATTAACTTACCGTCGATACCGGCTTCCTTGGTCAACGCACCGAGGATATCTCCAGCACGCACCTTCATTTTCTTGCCGCCTAAGATTTGAATCGTGCTCATTGCCGCTGAATATGGCTGAGCATTGCTTTTCGCTGGAAGCGTAGAAGGTGTGATTTCCACATCCATATATTCATCGATCTGTGCGACACGATACATTTCTTTATCGCTGTAAAAGCTAAACGCCTTACCTTTAGAGCCCGCGCGCCCAGTACGACCAATACGGTGCACGTGGACTTCAGGGTCGCGAGACAGTTCAAAGTTAAACACAGCATCAAGGTTGTCGACATCTAGACCACGCGCAGCAACATCAGTAGCGACTAAGACAGACGTACTCTTGTTGGCAAACATAGTAAGAGTTTGATCGCGTTCGCGCTGCTCCATATCACCATGCAACTCAACAACATTGAATCCTCGGTTGTCCAATTCATCCGCTACGTTTTGCACTTCTTTTTTAGTATTGCAGAACACGACAGAAGATTCTGGTTGATGCGTAAGTAACAGTGTTTCCAACGCATCGTCACGCTCTTCCGTGCTATTTAGCTTGAAAAATTGCTGCTCAATGGTGGAGTGTTGATGGGTAGCTTCTACTTTCACCAACTCTGGACTCTGCATGATACGAGCAGAAATAGATTTGATTTCTTTTGGGAAGGTGGCACTAAACAGCAAGGTTTGACGCTTTACAGGCGCTTGTTCAATGATGGCATCTAACGCATCTTGAAAACCCATGTCTAGCATGCGGTCAGCTTCATCTAAGACAAACGTATTTAACTCATCTAAGTTAATTCGACCTCTGTCTAGGTGATCCAGTATGCGCCCTGGGGTGCCCACCAATATATGTGCACCGTGCTCTAGAGAGCCAATTTGTGGCCCCATTGGAGTACCACCACATAAAGTCAGCACTTTAATGTTATGAATAGCACGCGCAAGCGTACGAATTTCATTGGCTACCTGATCAGCCAGTTCACGAGTCGGGCACAAAACCAACGACTGCACACGAAAACGCTTCACGTTGAGGTTACTCAGCAAACCAAGCGAAAAAGCAGCGGTTTTACCAGAGCCCGTTTTGCCTTGGCCAATCACATCTTTGCCCGCCAAGATACTTGGCAAGCTTTGTTGTTGGATTGCTGTCATCGCCGTATAACCGAGCGAATCTAGAGTCTCCAAAAGCTCAGTTTTTAATGGCAGCGTAGCAAAAGAAGCAGTCGTCACAGTTGTGTGTCCTTAAAGGGTATTTATTAGGCAGCGTATTATGCCGATTTGTGGCGATTAATAAAGAAAAACCGCCATAGGACGCAAATCTCTCTTTAATAGATATGTGTGCTAGCAGATATTAAAACGCTGACTTTCCCATTACTATCAAACCACTAAACAAGGGAAAGGAGAAAGATGTTGAAAGGATTTGGATTTGATTTGCGAGCGCTGGAAGTGTTCATTACAACGGCGCAAGTAGGCAGTATGACCAGTGCGGCGAATCGGTTAGGTATCACTCAATCTTCGGTCTCGCAGACGCTGACCACTTTGGAAAATAATCTTGATGTTTCATTGCTCGATCGCAGCGTGCGCCCCGTTCAGCTAACGGTTGCCGGGCGGTATTTCTACGACCATTCTAGCCAATTACTCAACCAAGCTCAGCATACCCATAAAGTTATCTCGAAAGGGAAATTTCAAAAGTTGCACCAGCTTAGGGTTTCTATGGTCGACTCTCTAGCCACTTCACTCGGCAAACCCTTAATTGATGCAATAAAGCACCATGCAGAAAGCTGGACAATCACTACTGGCCGATCACATATGCACGCTCAAGCCTTACTATCACGTAATGTGGACATCATCATTTCCGATGATGCCTTGGAGGATAACGAGTACTTAAGCCGTCACCCTATTTTGCGCGAACCTTTTGTCATCGTCGCACCAAGCACTATAGAAAAGAGGCTGCATTCCTTGCCTGCGCTGCTCACGGAGCTTGATTTTATTCGCTACACCAGCGATTCGCTTATTGGCACAACCATAGAGCGTTATTTACGGCGTTATGATTTTGAAACCCCCGTCTGTATGAAGCTCGACAACACCTTCGCCGTTCTATCTAGCGTTGCGGCTGGCCTCGGTTGGGCAATCACAACCCCCTTGTGTCTCTATCAAAGCGGCTTACTACACAACCATAAAATCATCTGCCTTCCCCTCCCTTCCCCTCAGCCCTTGCACCGTAGGCTTACGTTAGTTTCCCGACAAAATGAACTCGGAACCCTACCTAAAGTGCTGGCACGCGATTGCAGCCACATTATTGAGCAACAATTCATTCCACAAATACTAAAACCACTTCCTTGGCTCAAAAGTAATCTTTCCATTGGTTCGTAAAATGCCTTAATTTTCATAAAATTAGTTCTAAGTCGCATTACTATTAAAAAAACTAATACTCTTACGTTAACGTAACCGATTGTTGTTGCGGGCACTAGAAAATCGCCTTTATGTTATTAGGATGTAAACAACAAGACGGTTGGTCTGGCCAAGCCGTGCTTAAGGGAGTGTTATGTCTAGCAGCAATAATCAAACCATCGAGCGTCAAGCGGTCTCCGACGATTACCTCAATCAAAGACAACTAAAAAAGGGTGTCGCGGGCTGGGTTCTCTTAGCGAGTCTTGGTGTGTCTTATGTTATTTCAGGTGACTTCGCGGGTTGGAACTTTGGATTAGAGCGCGCCGGGTTTGGTGGCATGCTGATCGCCACCATCATCATGGCGACCATGTACCTGTGCTTGGTATTGAGCCTTGGCGAAATGTCTTCTTCCATTCCAACGGCTGGAGGCGGCTACAGTTTTGCTCGGCGTGCGATGGGGCCTTGGGGCGGCTTTCTAACTGGTGCTGCCATTTTACTTGAATACACCATCGCTCCTGCGGCCATTGCGATTTTCATTGGCGGATACGTACACGAATTACTTGGCATCAACGGGCCGCTTGTTTACGCCGCCTGTTATCTCATCTTCGTTGGTATTCATTTATGGGGCGCAGGAGAAGCGCTGCGCATCATGATGGGCATTACCCTACTCGCCGTGTTGGCCATTTTAGTATTCATCTTTGGCATGCTACCGCATTTTGAAATTCACAACCTTTTCGACATCGCCGCCAACCCCCACGCCACGGGCTCCAGTGCATTTCTACCTGAAGGCTACCTAGGGATCTGGGCTGCACTGCCGTTTGGCATGTGGTTTTTCCTTGCCGTTGAAGGTGTACCACTGGCTGCCGAAGAGGCCTCCGAACCTGCTAAAAATATGCCGAAAGGCATCATGGTCTCCATCAGTATCTTAATCGTCTTTGCAGCAAGCGTACTGCTACTGGTGCCGGGTGGCGCAGGAGCAGAAGCGATGAAATCAAGTAGCGCACCACTCGTGGGCGCGTTGCAAGCTGTCTATGGCAAGGACTCTTTCGCCGCCACACTGGTCAATATTGTTGGGCTATTTGGTCTTATTGCCAGCTTCTTCTCCATTATTTATGCCTATTCACGCCAAGTGTTCGCGCTATCTAGAGCCGGTTATCTGCCACGCTTTTTGTCTCTATCTGGCGAGAGGAAAGTGCCAGTTTGGGCGCTCATCGTACCGGGTATCATCGGCTTTCTGCTTTCATTAACGGGAGAGGGCGACTTAATGATCACCATGGCGGTATTTGGTGCAACGGTTTCCTACGCACTGATGAGCCTTTCACACATCATTTTACGTCGGAAAGAGCCGAATCTTGAGCGTCCATTTAAAACGCCGGGTGGCTCTATCACATCAAGTATTTCGTTAGTGCTATCACTGATCGCACTTGCGTCAACGTTTGTCGTAAGCAGCGAAGCGGCGCTATGGTCTGGGTTGTTTTACCTCGTCATGCTGAGCTATTTCGCGTTCTATAGTCGTCACCGCATTGTCGCCACCGCGCCTGAAGAAGAATTCGATTTAATTTCATCCGCCGAGTCAGAGCTTAACTGACTAAAATTATAAGAAAGAGCAGTAGTCAACATTTACCTAAAAATCAATACAGCAATAAAGATCACGCATCGATGATCGAGTTAGTAAACACAACGAGAGGTTAAAATGGAACCAAGAGATGTAAAGACAGTAGCAGATGCTATGGCCATTGTAGAAGAACGCGGCCTCAGCCACGTGAAAGTCGGGTTATTTGATAACGACGGCGTCATGCGCGGCAAATACATGTCGAAGTCTAAGTTCTTTTCCTCGCTAAAAAATGGCTTCGCTTTTTGCGATGTCGTCTTGGGTTGGGATTCAAAAGATCAACTGTATGACAACGCCAAGTTCACAGGCTGGCACACGGGATTCCCCGATGCACCAGCAAGAGTCCTTCCGCACACCTGCCGAGACATGTTTGAAGAAGAAGGGATGCTGTTATTTCTAGCCGAGTTTGCTGAAGAAGCTGAAAAAGTCTGCCCTCGTGGTGTCCTGCATAAGGTACTAGACAAAGCGAATGAGCTGGGCTTCGACGTTTTTTCCGCTCTTGAATATGAGTTTTTCATGTTCAACGAAACACCTCAATCTGCACGTGAAAAAGGCTTCAAAAACTTAGAAACCCTCACGCCAGATTGGTTTGGTTATTCGATGATCCGAAATTCCGTTCACTCCAACCTGTATGAATCTATTTTAGAGATGAGTGAACAAATGGACTTCCCTATCGAAGGGCTTCATACCGAAACTGGTCCTGGGGTGCTGGAAGCGGCTATCGCTGTCGATAATGCGGCCGACGCCGCCGATAAAGCGGCACTGTTTAAAACGTTCATGAAAGTCATGGCGCAAAAACGCGATCTGATGGCGACCTTTATGGCCAAATGGTCTGGAGATTGTCCGGGGCAAAGTGGCCACATCCATATTTCACTGAAAAACAAAGATGGTTCTTCGGCGTTCTTCGATGAAACTCAGCATCACAACATGAGCAAGATTCAGCGCCACTTCCTAGCAGGACAGCAAAGACTCATGCCGGAATTCCTCTGCCTCATTGCACCAACCATCAATAGCTACACCCGAATGATTCCAGGATTTTGGGCACCAACCGATGCTACTTGGGGCGTAGAGAATCGCACGACTGCGCTGCGCGTCATTCCGGGTAGTGAAAAATCGCAACGTATTGAGCATCGTCTCGGCGCAGCGGACGCCAACCCATACTTGTCCCTAGCGGCTGCCGTTGCTTCTGGCTTATACGGCATCATGCAAGAATGGGAACCGTACGAGCAAGTGAAAGGCAATGCCTACGATCAGCAGCACCCACAAGAGCTGCAACTGCCACGTACACTTTGGGATGCCAGCCAGAAATTTAAACATTCAAAAGCCGCCCGTGAATTATTCGGTGATGAATTTGTCGAGCACTTTGCCGCGACCCGAGAATGGGAAGAGCGTGAATTTAGAAAACATGTAACCGACTGGGAAATGGACCGTTACTTCGAAATCATTTAAGGAATTATCATCATGAGCCATACACAAAACACCATTTCTCCGATTGACGGTAGCGTCTATGTGCGCCGAGTATTAGCGAACCCAGCTGAGATCAAACAAGCAATCGAAGTAAGCAGTCACGCACAAAAAAATTGGGCAGCAACAGCGCTGACCGAGCGCCAAGCCATTTGCCGTAAAGCGATCGATGCTTTGCTGATGGAGAAAGAACACATTGGTTTAGAACTGTGCTGGCAGATGGGACGCCCAGTCAAATTTGCCAAAGGCGAGCTTGATGGCCTTGCCGAGCGAGCGCTATATATGATTGAGCAAAGTGAATCGGCGCTCGCGCCTATTTCTCTGCCAGAAAAAGAAGGCTTCACACGTTACATCACCCGAGAACCACTAGGCGTTGCCTTTGTGATTGCGCCTTGGAATTATCCGTATCTCACATCAATCAACTCCATCGTACCGGCCCTATTAGCGGGTAACAGCGTAATCTTAAAACACTCCGCGCAAACCCCATTGTGCGCCGAACGCTTAGTTGCCGCCTTCCACACTGCCGGTTTACCAGAAGGCGTATTCCAATATCTACATCTAAGCCATGATGATACTCAAGAGATCATCCAATCTGAACAGGTGAATTACGTGGCCTTTACGGGCTCCGTCCAAGGTGGCGCACATATCGAACGCGCAGCCGCTGGGCGATTTATTGGCGTGGGTCTCGAACTGGGTGGGAAAGATCCAGCTTACGTACGAGCCGATGCCGATCTCGATCAAGCCGTTGAAACCACGATTGACGGCGCATTCTTCAATTCCGGTCAATCTTGCTGCGGTATCGAACGTATTTACGTACACAGCAATGTTTATCAGCAATTCGTTGAAAAAGCCGTAGACCTAGTCAAACAATATCGCCTCGGCCGACCTGACGATCCCGAGACCACCATCGGCCCTGTCGTGCGCACGCAAGCAGCTGACTTTGTACGTGGCCAAATCAACGAAGCCGTTGAACAAGGTGCAACCGCCCATATTGATGAAGCCCTATTTGAAAACAGCAAATCTGGTACCCCTTATTTGGCTCCTCAACTGCTGACTAACGTCGACCATTCCATGCGAGTTATGACAGAAGAATCGTTTGGCCCCGTAGTCGGTATTATGAAAATCGACGATGACCAACAAGCCGTTGAGCTTATGAACGACAGCGATTTTGGCCTAACGGCGAGTATTTTCACGAAAGACGTTGATGAAGGTGTACGCCTTGGCCAGCAAGTCAATACCGGCACTTTCTTTATTAATCGCTGTGATTACCTCGACCCAGCGCTGGCTTGGACAGGCGTGAAACAATCTGGACGAGGCTGCACGCTCTCACAGTTAGGGTTTGACGCTTTAACGCGACCTAAGTCATTTCATATCAAACATAAATAACGACTTGAATCAGGCCTTATAACATTAACAAATCTAATATCGCCACCGCTGCCAAATCATTAGAGTGGCGATATTGAAGGAGAATACAATGCAGCTGCAAGCAAACTGGAATTACCCAACGGCCATCACGGTTGGAGAAGGATCATTACAACAATTGGGATTGGCTTGCCAACAGGCGGGTATCAATAAAGCCTTATTAGTGACCGACCCTGGGCTCGCCGAACTGCCAATGGTACAAATCGCTGTCGATGCCTGCCAGCGAGCAGACATTGAATGCCAAGTATTTAGCCAAATTAAAGCTAACCCAACTGGCGAAAATGTTGATGCTGGGGTGAAAGTCTATCGCGAAGGCGGCTTTGATGGCGTTATTGCATTCGGGGGCGGTTCTAGCTTAGATGCAGCGAAAGCGATCGCGCTCATGGCGGGGCAATATCTGCCATTATGGGCGTTTGAAGATGTCGGTGATAATTGGCAACACGCTGACGTTCAAGGCATAGCTCCGGTTGTAGCCATTCCAACTACGGCGGGAACAGGTTCTGAAGTGGGCCGAGCGTCGGTGATCACCGATAGCAAAAACAAAGTAAAAAAAATCATCTTCCATCCGAAAATGTTGCCCGTCAAAGTCCTCCTTGACCCACAAGTCACCACTGGGTTGCCTTCTCATATCACCGCCGCGACGGGGATGGATGCGCTGTCACACAATTTAGAAGCATTCTGCGCCACTTCTTATCACCCAATGGCCGAAGGTATTGCTCTTGAGGGGGTCCGATTGGTTAAAGAGTATTTGCCGCAAGCGGTTGAAAACGGCGATGACCTCACCGCTCGCACTCAAATGTTAGTCGCCTCAACCATGGGGGCAACCGCATTTCAACGCGGTCTTGGTGGGATGCACGCCATCGCTCATACACTAGGCGCGCTGTACGACAAACACCATGGATTGCTTAACGCCATCTTAATGCCTTACGTTTTACTCGCCAATAAGTCAGCCATCGATGACAAAATGACGCATCTCGCGCGTTATTTGGATTTGCCGGAACCTAGCTTTGATTCACTACTCGATTGGGTGCTAGAGCTGCGCACGCAACTCGATATCCCCAACACGTTAGCCGATATCAATATCACGATTGAAGATGCCCAGCATGTCGGGAGCATGTCAGTGGTTGATCCTTCCGCAGGCGGCAACCCTATTGAGTTTTCTGCTCAGCAATACAGCGCCATTTTTGTCGATGCTGTCGTGGGCAGGCTATCGCGCACTTAGCGCCCATTCCATCTACTCAAAGGAGAACAGCAATGAAAGTTGGGATTCTACAATGCGATGATGTGCTCGCTGAACTTCAAGTGAAACATGGCAACTACCCGGCTATGTTTCAACACTTGTTGCACGGCCAAGACCCAAGCCTAGAGCTTACCTTTTATCGCGCACTTGATGGTGAACTGCCTAAAAATATCGATGAATGTGATGCGTATATCACCACTGGCAGTAAACATAGCGTCAATGATGACTACCCATGGATTACACAGCTTGAAGACTTCGTTCGCCAATTGCACCAACATAAGAAAAAGTTGGTGGGGATCTGTTTTGGCCATCAACTGATTGCCAAAGCCTTGGGTGGAGAAGTGATTCAAGCACCACAAGGCTGGGGAGTGGGTGTGGCGACCCACGCGTTACAAGCTTTACCGAGCGGGGCTAGTGTTCAAGATAAACAGGCTGTCTCGCTGCTGGTAATTCACCAAGATCAAGTGGTCAGTCTCCCAAAAGACACTCAGGTTTTAGCCGGTAGTGAGTTTTGTCCCAATTATATGCTGCAAGTGGGTAAACACTTTCTCGGTATCCAAGGTCACCCAGAGTTCAACAAACCTTATACCTACGATCTTATGCACGCTAGAAAAGCCGTTATACCCAGCGCAGTATTAGATGACGCTTTTACCTCACTAGATTCATCTATAGACAGCGAGGTGGTCACGCGCTGGATGCTAAGTTTTATTCACACTTAAGCGATACATAATTGGCCCATACGGGCCTTTTTTTTGTTTTACCTTTTTACTGTTCTCGTCTTTTACTTCTCGCATTAATCCGGCATTCATACCTTGATACTGGGTAGCGTCACATAAGCCCCATAACTCTGTACTATACTTTTGTATCATCGATAGTGCTGAGGTGGTGCAATGCAAATTGGTGTAGCAACCAGAAAATGGAGCTTATTGTGGGGAATCGTCTCTTTTTTAATTCTATGGCCCAGTACACTAACTGCAACAAATCCAAACTCCCTAAATGGAAAGAAAATCCTCACCATCGCTACCATGAAGTTGCAGCCTCTGCTTGGACAAGATAAAGGGTTATTTAACGATATCGTACGCGCAGCGTTTGCCACTCAAGGAACCAAGGTTAGCTTCACCCTCTACCCGATGACTAGGGTTCCTTGGAGTATATCAAAAGCCAAACATTGCATCGCACTCGGGTCGATTCTTTGGTTTGATGACAAGGCCCGAAGCGAGCTCAACTCTATTGAAATATACAATATCAGCGCCCACTTTTTTTATCTGAAGTCCCGTTTCCCTCTAGGCCTAGAAGCGCAAAGTTCTGCCAAATTCCCACAATATAGGATTGGGACGATACGGGGCGGCGTGCTTGAGAAAACAATCAAACACAAAGGATTGGATGCAAACCTTCAGTTAGTCAATCACATGAAACAAAATGTCCAAAAAGTCGTATTAAATCGCCTTGATATGTTTGCCAGCCCATTATTGGCAGGGCTTACAGACATTCAAAAATTTTTCCCCGAAAGAGCCGATGAGTTCACCTATTCCAAAGAACGTCTTTTCCTCCGGCCTGCAGACATAGTATTTACCAAACAATGTCACCAAGAGTTCATCCAATTTCAAAAGGGCTTTGCCAAGCTTCAACACAGTGGCCACTACAAGAAGATTATTCAAGCGTACTTTTTGGGGCGAGCGGTTCCGGATTATGTCTATGCGCCGTTAACGATTAACGACACCTTAAATCCACAAAATGCCTTGTACTATACTTCTCTCGAGGATTCCCCAAATCTTGATAGGAAAAAGGAACTAGAGTGAACCGAAAGAACTGGCGTGCATTCCAATGGCTTATAATCGCCAGTTGTGTTTTCCCGTTTGCCATTAGCGCATCTCCAGATCAAAAAGCGCCTATAGATCAGTCACTGACTATCGCGGTCATCGAGCTTCCGCCACTATTAGGGAAAGACAAAGGGCTATTGGTCGACCTTGCCCGGCAAGCATTCGCATCACAAAGCATCAAAACCACCTTTGTTGTCTACCCTTTGAGCCGTATTTCATGGGCTATTTCCAAAGAGAAACACTGTAGTACCTTAGGTTCCCTTCGTTGGTTTCATGAGACCACACAAAAAAGATTAACTGCGGTCCCAATGTATAACGTCAGCGCACATTTCTTTTACTTGAAGTCCAAATATCCTTCCGGTCTTACGCCCTTAAGTTCGCCTAAATTTAAAGAATACCGGATTGGTACAGTACGAGGAGGGGCGATTGAAAAAGCTCTAAAGGCGAAGGGGTTAGTCTCGAACCTAGAATTGGTTCAATCCATGCCACAAAATGTAAAAAAGGTGGCGCTCAATCGACTAGATATGTTTGCTAGCCCTTTACTACCAGCGCTGCACGCTATCGAGTACTCTTATCCAAACAAAGCCACTGAGTTTACGTACTCGAAACAACGTCTATCTCTAATTCTAGCTCAGATGATCTTCAACGAGCAATGCAAAGACAAAATCGTTCAGTTCGAGCGAGGCCTTCATCATCTTCATACGACAGGCGAATATAAGAAGATCATCCAATCATACTTCTTGGGGCACCCCGTTCCAGATTATGTATACATCCAGCCTGTCGACTTAGAAAACTAAGAATGGAATTTCACCGCAGTTCCATACGCCAATACTTCAGAAGCACCATTGGCAATTGAGCTCGTCGTAAGCCGAACTCCGACTACTGCATCGGCCCCTAACTGGCTTGCCTGATCCAGTAAACGTTCTATCGCTTTATCTCGAGCCTCTGTCAGCATTTCGGTATAGCCTCTCAATTCACCGCCGACGATACCTTTTAAATTTGCCATGATGTCTCGCCCGACGTGCTTAGATTGCACTACATTACCGATCACCACTCCTAGAATCGATTCTATGTCTTTACCGGGAATATGTTCCATCGTGCTATATATCATCTTCTTTTCCTTATCAGTTTTGGTAATTCTGGCGCTAAGTTAACACCCCAAGTATACTTTGTTGTTGAGATCTAGGGTTCGCTATGAGCTAATCTGTAGCTTACTACCTCACATTGACTCTCAGCGGAGTAGTAACTTTCCATATATTGGCCACCGCTATTTTCAATCACTTTTTGTGAGGCTGCGTTGTCGGCGTCACATATAAGAATCGCATTGCTTTCTACAACCTGCTCCTTTAGCCAAGCAAGCATAAAACTCGCGACACCTTTCCCACGAGCTTGTGGCAACGTCTCGTAGCCAATATGGCCAATTTCTCGTTCGATGTATTCGTTTGTGCCATGTCGCAACCGAATAGCGCCGACAATTGATCCAGAATCAATACAAAAATACAGACTAATCGGTGGCCAACCTTCAGGAAGCTGCAACCCTTTCCCATACGCGATCCGCTTGGATAAGTAAGCATTACTATCCGCTATCGCTCCCCGATATAGCTCTAAGCCATCTGCTACGCACTGAGCAAAATAGGGCTTAACTAATTCTGCATGAGACAAGCTCACAAGTTCCATTTTCATTTCATTGCCCTTCATCAATATAGTAGATTAATCAGTGACCTACGTTTTTTCAGGCATCACTAACAGACTATACTACACTTCCATAGACCAAAGAATTGAAATATAAGTCGATAAATTAGCGCTACAATCAAGAACGACAACTTACAAATATAGAGGTTAGTAAAATAGATAACCGCTGCCTCAGAAAACGGAGGTTTGTATGGCCAGAGTGACAATACTGATGTTATCGCTCTTTTTATCTGCGACGGTATTTGCAGATAATATATCCCTTCTTTTCAATGAACGAGTGCCCTATCTCATCTACAAAAATAACAAACTAACGGGGTTAACGGGCTCCCCTGCAGTCAACGCATTTGATCAGGCAGATATTCCCTTTTCATTAAAAAAAGTACCCAGCAAAAGGCAAATTGATATGCTCAAATCCAACAACGGGCCATATTGCCTGATCGGTTGGTTTAAAAACTCGAATAGAGAACAATTTGCCTATTTTACTAAGGCCATTTATCAAGACAAACCCGCTATTGCTCTTGCAAAATCTGGTAACGCCAAAATCAAGTCAGGGATGAGCATCGAACAGATTATGCAAGATAGCTCGCTCAAGTTACTCGTAAAAGATGGTTATTCATACGGAAAGTTCATTGACGATAAAATTGCAACCCAAAAACCTACAACCACGACGACCACCTCTGAGAATGATGCGATGTTCACCATGATTTCCCATGGACGAGCAGATTACATGTTCACTTCTATAGAGGAAGCCGATGGTCTAATCCAAGCATTAGAGATGAAAAAGGCAGAATTTAAATTTATTACTTTTTCAGATATGCCTAAAGGCAACAAGCGATACATCTTATGCAGCCACCAAGTCGGAAAAGACGTTGTCGATAAACTTAACGTCCATATCAAATAACGAACGTGAAAATGGACTGTCTTAGGAAAAGCAGTCCATTTTTCACGCTCTCGACTGTTCTCTTCACGCCTCGCTTAGTTAGGCATAGTTGAATTGACCGATGAGCACTTTCAGTTTAGACGCCAAGTTCTCATTAGTCTGACTAGAACGTGCCAAGGTATTCGCATCCTCAGCAACATTATTGGCGACACTACTGATATTAACGATGTTCTGGCTGATTTCATCGGCGACGTGATGCTGCTCTTCCACAGACGTCGCGATTTGCGTCATCATATCGTTGATTTGTCCCATTGCCTTTGAGATGAACGTTAACGATTCTCCTGTCCGTTTCGTTTCACTAACACAAGAATTAGCACGAGCCAAACTGTTCGACATTACTTCGACGGCTTCTTGAGTACCGTTTTGCAACTGGTTAATCATTTCATCAATCTCAGCGGTAGAATCTTGGGTTCGCTTCGCTAACGTGCGCACTTCGTCAGCCACGACAGCAAAACCTCGACCACTTTCCCCTGCTCGCGCCGCTTCAATCGCCGCATTAAGAGCTAACAGATTTGTTTGTTCTGCGATACCTCGAATAACATCCAATACCCCGCCCACTCGAACCGTATGCTCTTCAACCTGATTAAGTTTTAGCGAGGCGTCTTTGATGTATTCTTCTAGCTCATTGACTGAGCGGATGTTATTAACCACGGTTTCCAGCCCACTATCGGTCGTTTTGGTTGCTTCCCTGACCGATCTTGAGGTCTCACTCGCGCTTTTTGCCATCTCTTGTACCGTGGTGCTCATTTGCGTTGCCGCTGTCGCGACCAAATCGCTTTCTTGGTGTTGTGAATCAATGATTTTTTGAGTTTTGCTCGTCAGTTCACTGGTAGATTTCGATTCACTCGTCAGCTCTTCTGCCGCATCGCTCACTTCGCACATAGCTTGCTGGAAACTATTCAAAAGGTCATTCAAAGAATCACCAATTTTCTTCAGCTCAGATGGCTGACTGTCTGTATCAATACGTAAAGTAATATTGGATGTCTCTTTTATCTCAACAATACGATTGCAAAATTGAAGAATTGGCGTGGTTAATTGCTTGGTAAAAATCAATGCGACAATTATCGAAACAATCACAGCAAACAAAGCAGCAATGGGAATCAAAACCAAAACAAAGTCGCTAATTTCACTGACATCCTTCGACGCGATCTGAGCCTGACTGTATTTATCTTGATATAACTGATCAATTTCATCGGTCAATGGTTGAATTAGGTCGATCGCATTTCTGACATTACCGTTAGCAATTAGCGCCATTTCATCCACATAAAACTCCGTCGCTTCGCTCATTAGTTGTACATATTGATCAATTGCACTCTCGACCTGTTGAAGTTTTTCTCTTTCAAAATAAGAAATTCCCTTCAAATTGGTCAACAAAGACGTACGTGCGTTTTGAGCATTCTCCTCCGATTCAGACAAATACGTTCTGGAATAATTTGTGAGCCAGTACTTTAGCTCCTGCAGATCATATCTCGCCACGACAATTAACTGGGCCTCGGAGCTTAATGTCTGTTGATTATTCACAGTTTCTCGGCTATCAGACACCTTGGTATATATGAGCGCGACAGTAAAAATCATTATTAATAATAAAAATAGAACCATCACATAAGTTTTAAGTCTGAGACTAATACCTTTAATCATAATCAACTTCCAATTTGTTCTTCGAGGTCCATATCATTACGCTAGGACATCACTCCAAACTAAAATACTCAGTATCACTCTACCATTTTAATACTGAATGCCCCGGCAAGATCGCCCACTTTAGCTCCTTCTTTGACCGCGCCTGTAACATCTCTCTCACCTTTAGGATCACCATGACAATTCATGCACACGGCTTCATGATACACAGGTTGCATCCAGCGAAACTCTTCACCTACGACCTGAGAGTAGTTACTACTTTTATCCCAACTTCCTGAGCGAAATTGTTCTTCAAACACACCCTCTTCCCACGTATCAGCTTTGTTGGCTTTACTGCGCAATAAATCATCTGGAGCGGTAAATTTAAACGACATTTTTCCGCCCATTTCGGTTGTAAACAGCTTTGCAAGCCTGCGAGCCATAACGGCGGTGATCAACCCTTTAAACCCAAGCCCTTCTCTGTTAACAATGGGTTGAACCTTGGTCATTAACTTGTCGATTGAAAAGAATAAGGTTTCTTGAGCTTTACGAAGTGTCGGGTCTTGTGAAAGTTGAAATTCTTTCCCTGTCAGGCTTTTATAATTTGCCTTCGTCTTCTCGATTATCACTGGGCCAGTTAACCCTTTGTCACCAATATTGGGGTCATTAATCAATGGCTGAGACGTGAGTATCGAGATCTTGAAGCTCAGAAACAACGTTGAAAACTGCTCTGCAACTTCCGCTTTGCTCATTGCAGAAACCCCTGTTGAAAAAATTAAAGTGCATAACATCAACAATAGACACTGTACCTTATTCATATTTCATCCTTAAAATAGTTGAACTATATTAAAAATCACAAACCCAGTAATGATTAAAAAATTCAAAACATCACGGAGATGCTATTTGTGTGGTTTCCATGATATATCCTCACCCACGTAGCTCATCCCCTTAGTGAAGTTAGGCATACCTGTTTGTCATACTCCCAAAAACTAAAGCTAAAAGTCATAACTTAGTTTTGCAAACATTCATACTTTTTAGTTTATTAAATCCACCCTATTACTCTTACCTCCTCGTAACCATTCCCTTCACGTCCATATTTACCTTTACCCCCTTTCTATTGATCTTTATATCTTTCTTACTATTATTGTCCAATCGGGATGAGTATTTTCACCTCACAGAATTCACCCACTTTAGAAATGATATCTACTTTTCCTTTTAAACGATGAACGACAATATTGTGTGCTAGGCTAAGACCTAAGCCAGTTCCACCATTGCCACGCTTTGTAGTAAAAAAGGGCTGGAACACTTTGGTTATATCGGACTTCGGAATACCGACACCATTATCTCGCACAACTATTTCTGCAAACTGATCCATTTTCACTGCATTAATTGATATTTCTGGGGTCTCAACTTTTTGGAAAGCATGTATCTCTGCATTCTTGATTAAGTTAATCATCACCTGACTGAGTAAACCCGAGCAGCTTTTCACAGATAGATCTACATTGTCATCTTGTGAAAAGTTGACTTTAATTCCTTTTCGTTGCAAATCATGGGAAAGCAAAAATATGCAACTACTGACTAGCTCATTGAGAGAAAACTCCGAAATGTCTTCTATCATCTGATCAGCCGATATTTTTTTGAAATTTTGAATTAATTTTGCCGCGTGCTCCAAGTTTGAAATACTCAGTTGCATTCCCTCTTTAAGATCTGTTGAGAAATCTAAAAGTTCTCGTTCCGTAAGCTCACCTGCATTGAACTTCTGAGACATAATTTCGACTGAGGTAAGAATATAGCTCTGAGATGTCAGCGCAATACCTACCGGTGTATTAATTTCATGGGATATACCTGCCACCATGGTACCTAAGGCCGCCATAGATTCAGATTCAATAATCTGCTTTTTCGCATCTTCAAGCTGAACAATTTTACCTTGCAGATCCATCGTTCTTTCTTTAACTAAGCTTTCAAGCTCTTCATTGACCTTTCTTACTTCAAGTTCTGCTTTTTTACATCGATTCGCTCTAGCTATTAATTGATTAGCCACATTTGTAATATTAGAAGACAAATTAACAAACTCTTCTGCACCATCTATATATATATGTCTGGCTTCATTTTGCTCTGGAAGTATCAACAGCTCCTCTTCTACTCGCTGAATAGGCGAAACAACAAACCGCTTCAGCCACAACATAGAAAATAGAAATAAGAGGGCGAAGCCTAATGCAATCATTGAGAATACTTTGTACGATTCACTCCTCATCATTTGGTACTGATTTTTTATTGGTAACTTAGTTTCAAATATCCCTGCGACATCGTTTACTTTCCAATCTTTTTTGGGTGAATCGGGAAGAGAATTGTGACAATTAACACACGTTTTGGAGCTCATGAAGTCAGGAATTGCTACACGGATGACATTAGGTCCAACTTCATAGTAGATGTCATCATCTAAACCAACTTTAGAGACAGCTTTATTCTGAAAACTATCCAACACTCGATGCTGCCGTTCTTCAAAAGGGTATTTACTGTAAAAGTTCATGTGTATTAAGCTTTTATCTTGCCCAGTTTCCTCACTAATTTCGTGCATAAAGGTAGATGGCAAGGGTATGGTTTTCTTTTGATCCCTGTCTACGCTCCAGCTAACTGGTATGTCTGAGTTATTTTTCACCACATCCGTTATCTTCTCTGCGTAATACTTCCTTAACACAAGGTGCTGCTCCGCATTTTGTTTTGCGAATTCCACACTCCATTGCAATGCAATTTTTTTATTGTAACTTTCAAATGAAACGTAAATAAGCAATGAAGTAAACAAAAAAGCCACAACAAATACGAAGAACAGCCTTGATAGTAACGATTTAGTTTTCATTTCTGCTCTCCTTATTTCTTCTTCATTTACTTATTCATTTACTTCAACTAGATTTTCATCTCTAGTTGAATTGGTTAATAACCATTCATATTTAATATCTATTCCATTTCATGGTGCGATGTCATTACGATATGTGCACCCTCTTCTCTTAAAGGAATAAGAGCGCGATATTCTTCACTTTCAAATAATTCATCAATACTTTCTGGGCTAGGAAACTTAACGACAATTGTCATTTCACTTTCGCATGCCCCGCCGGTAATTAATCGTAGTGCCTTACCTTTGATCAATAATTTTGCGCCATACTTTGACCCTAGTTTTTGAACTGCAGATAAGTATTTTTTAAACTTATCTGGCTGTCTTACAGTAATATTTGCCAGCATAAATGCACTCATTTTTCACATCCTTCTTATGTAATTATTATGAATACTTTAACTATACCTTTCAGTTGCCGTTTTATTAGCTCCATTTTGGACACAAAAAGTCTGATAATGCCAACACTCACCCTTTTACGTTGCATACTGAAAAACTTTAAAGTAAAAGGTAACAACAAGAAATAAACATACCGTATTGTTTTTTATGGGTAAAATCCGATAACGAACAAAGATAGATGAAAGTGATTCACCCATGTAATTTGTCTTATTCGTATCGAGTGACACAAATAGACCACCGCTCGATTCATAGATAATACTCACACCACCATTACTTTTTTTTCGTGCTATAAATATGCTTACATTTCAATCAATTGCATTACCACTGCAAACTGTCCATATCGGACTTTATGTGTCCTAAATGGAGCCTACATTTTTCTAAGGCATGTTGTAACCTTCACCTAAGGGGAGTCTTTCTATACAAAAATATCCCCTGAGCATCCCCCCCTATACAAATCAACTACTATTTAGTAACAACCTTTAGGTAATGGAGCAGTTAATGAAAAAAGTAGTCATTCTCGCAGCAGACCATTCGTTGTTTTCCAGTATCGGCGGTCCGATGGATATGTTTTTGCAAGCGGGCGTATTGTGGAATGGTACTTTAGGTATCGCTCCTTCCCCTTTCTTCGATGTTAAAGTGGCGACCGTCGATGGAAAATCCGTCATGGCGACGAACAACGTTGCGATTACTCCGCATTGTTCAATAGACGAAATTGAGCATGCCGATCTGATTGTGATCCCTTCTCAAGGATTTCATTATGGCGTTGAAGACTTAGCATTTTTCAAAAGAGTCGAATGGCTAAAAAAATGGCATAAAAAAGGCGCGCATTTAGCCAGTGTATGTACAGGCGCATTCACCTTAGCGGCAACAGGATTATTAGACGGAAAAAAAGCCACAACTCACTGGGGACTAGCAAAAGCTTTTAGAGCTCGCTTTCCTAAAGTCGACCTGCACACAGAACTAATGGTCACTGATTCCGGTGGCTTATTTTGCAGTGGCGGCATGACGGCAGACCTCAACTTGGTCATTTATCTGATTAACCAATACTGTGGCCGTGAAGTCGCCTTACAAAGCTCTCGCTGCACCTTAGTGGATTTAGACCGAATATCACAATCCACTTTTTCCGTCTTTCTTCCCGAGAAAAATCACCAAGACGCCGAAATATTAAAGGTGCAAGAATGGCTCGAGAGCAATCTGTCCAACAGCTTGTCTATGGAAGGGTTGGCCGAGCAGGCGGGGATGAGCCCTCGTAATTTCAATCGACGATTTAAACAAGCAGTTGGAGAGACGGCTCTCAACTACTTACATTTGATCAGAATAGAAGCCGCCAAGAAGCAACTGGAGATTGGTAGGCGCTCGTTTGAAGAAATCGCCTTTAACGTCGGTTATAAGAATGTGAGCTTTTTTAGGCGAGTGTTCAACCGTTCGACTGGTCTATCACCTGCGGCTTATCGTAAGAAGTTTGCCCAGTATGTTGAAGTGTAATCCATCACTAAACTTCTTTGAGTGTGTTTGCTGGCTTCGGGTAAGCCAGTAAACACACCAAACCAATAAGGGATAAACACCATATCCATAGCTTCACGTCTAACTCAACGAATACTCCATATAGCATCATGCCAATCGAGGCACCACCTGTTAAAGCCAAGTAGTAAAGGCCTATCACCTTTCCTTTTTGGCTCTCATCGCAATTTACGTGAATATAAGTAATGGTATTAATACCGGAAAGAACAAAGAAAAACGAACCAAGCCCAAGCAAAACGATCGCCGCAAGGAAGTTAGAAAAGAAGATATTGGCCGATATCAACACCATCGCAATCACGGAACAAATCAAGGGCATTTGAATTGAGCCATTGCTCACTCGGCTATTTACGAGCCCAGCGAATATGGAAAACAGGCCTAGTGACGCCGAGATATATACGAAGTTTTCACTATCCGTATGCATTAGGTATTCGGTCAAAACAGGTAACATATCAAAAATGGAGCGCGAGAATACGGTCGCAAATACTACCATTGTGAGCAGGAAAAACAAATTTTGATCCCGCCTAACGTAGCTGAGTGCGCCAGTAATGTCCCTCCATATCGACTGACGCTGCTCGCATTCATGTACTGGTTTACGATGGTAAGAGTACGCATAACCGCTATATACCCAAGCGAAAAAAGAGAGTGCATTAAAACTATAAGCAAATGAATACCACTGGCCATATATCACAAGTCCAGTAAGTAGAGGTGCCATAAACTTAGTCATATTAAATGAAAGGCTATTAATAGACAGTGCATGCTTAATTTCATCTTTCGAGAAAGCAAAACCGACGATCTTCTGATTTGTGGAGCGGTTCAATGCACCTAAACCAGAATTAACGGCAGTAAGAATCAATAGTCCTTGCACGACACGAGCATCATCTAGACCGAGTGATAATAGCCCTGCTACAACAAAAGAATTGAAGGCAAGCAAGGTATTTAAAATCGTATTGGCTCTGATCAATTGCACCTTGTCTGCAAGCGCACCTCCTATCGGGCCGAATAACATATTCGGCACAAATTCAGCCACTGCCATCAATGAGGTGACAAACGCAGATTTTGTCATATGCCACAATAGATAAATAGTCACCAATTTGAACACCCAATTCCCCATCAAGGAAGTAGTGTTCGCTACTGCCAATAAAACGTAGTTTCGAGTGACTGCTTTCATCGCTGCCCAGCAAGTTGATAATCAGGATTCGTACAATCTACCTGAATTGATATTTCGAAACAGGTAACAAGCTCTGATTCCCTATCAAAGGCGGTAACAATCTGATGTTCTGCTAAGCGATATATCGTGAAGTGTTAGCAATGAGAGGAGAAAAGGAGGAAGCAAGCAATATTAAAGACCGCGGATAAAAAGCATCACTTTCAATACGATGAATAACTTGCTTGCCTATACATCTAAAACTTGTAACCGCCGCCGATCATAAAGACCCATGGGTCAATCTTAACGTTGGTCGTGTATTCTGTATTCCCTGCTTTATAAGTCGCATCGGTATCAATTTGAGCATACCAAGCCGATGCGTTCACAAACCAAGAATCGTTGATCATGTAGTCTGCGCCAACGTTCGCCGCTAAGCCCCAAGAATCACTCAATGATAAATCGCTCAATCCATTGCTCTTTGCAGTATCATTCAACTTCGCATCAAAGAAGGTCGTGTAGTTGATGCCCGCACCAACATAAGGACGGAACTTGCTTTCTGCATTACCAAAGTAATATTCAGCCATTAACGTGGGTGGCAATTGCTTAACCGTTGCAATATCACCTAAATTACCATAATTGGTTGAGATATCATGAGAAAATGGGCTTGCCGCTAGAATTTCGACACTCACGTTATCAGTCAGCATATAACCAAAAGTTAAGCCAAGCTGGGTATCCGAATTCACCGAGAACGAGCTCGCTGTATTCAGTACAGAACCACTGCTGTCATTGGGTACCACAGATGCCAGACCGGCACGCACGATAAAGTCGCCTTCTTTATGAGCAAATGCGCTGGTTGATAGCAACGCAGCAAGGACGGCAGCACCACAAATCGTCTTTTTCATTATTCGTCCCTTATATATTGGGCTAGTCATTATTATTCGCGCTAACGTTAACATATGGACTAGGGACGAAATTGACCGAGATCAATTGCTTTTAGTTATAGCTCGATAAGAGATGCATCGCTGATGTAGATCAAATTTACCCAAGAAATTAGCCAGCTAACTGCTAGTTGCTCATAAATCCACCAGACTAAGTATTGTTTTAACCTGAGCCATCGTCTCTGTTAGATTAATTGCGAGGAGCAAGGTAGCGCCAGAAGCAATAAACCAAATCGCCAACATAACAAGAGGTAACTTGCGCTCACGCCAGTCATGGTGCTGCAGATATTCCTTATTCACTCTTCTTCTCTCCTTCGGGTGTAGATCTATTATGTGCCTATTTTGATTGGCCTTTTATATGTCGACAATTTTCAACGGCAAGCGAGTCCGGTCTCGGGTATGCAAAGCGACAATGGGCGAATTGCCTGAGAATTGATACTGAATTTTCAACCAACGAATGTTATTGGCATGCAAAATCTGCTCACTTGATGGGAAATCCTTAGCTGAAAAAGTCACAACGCCATGCTTAAACTGGGTCAGGAAATGTTGAAAACCATTGGTACCGGGATAGACTTTCTGCAAATCAAAGCCATTGAACGAAACCGTTAACGTGGTATCTCCACACATCGCTGGTTGCCAATCAAACAATTGCGACTGCGAATAATTATAGTTCACCAACTGCTGCTGTTTATTGGAACAAGCTAACGTCAAGGTTGATTGATATGGATGGTTTTGCGCTCGAGTATTGACGCCCATTGGCAGGGCTTTTACCACCACTTTATAATCACTTTTCATATCATGCTTCAGGTATTCACCTTGATCGATAAAAGACAAAAACTCTTTGGTGAAAGGCAGTTTCGTGCCCATATAATTACCCGGTGCCCACCCGACTGCGCCCATTTTTATCAGGCCTTTCGCAGGGCCTTTAACGAAAGCGCTTAACAATCCGTTATCCGAGAATAATTTTTGGCGCCTATCATGAGCGGGAATATATTGTAGCGGTCCGTAAACCTGTTCGCTCCAGAGATCCTGTAGGTATTGCGCTGCAAGTGCCTCTTCCGTATTTAATATGAACAAGAACTGAGCATTATAAATATTTCCCCCATTCGCATGGCTGCCCGTCACGTGCATTAACTGGCTTAGTTTATGTGCAACTTCCGCCGTCTTATTTTCGGCAGAATCAAGTGTCGATTGTACAAATAAAGGTTTAACGGCTTGATAAGCTGTAGACGTATCACCAATGTGAGCCAGCATTTTATTCAATGGATCATAATAGGCACCGAGCAGCTTTACACCGTGATCCAGTTTTGACTGGAAGGCAGGGTCGTCACTGACTAACTGAGCATCATTTCGGTGGAGTAGTTCGCTCCCCTTACTAAGCAGACTCTTATTGGTATTCTCACTCCAGTATTGTTGCTCAACCTCTTGAGCTAACCATAAACTTTGCCAATTTCTCGACGTCCCGCCCAGCCCCCGCAACTCAGTTAAGACTCGAGTTCTCATTCGGCTAAAAGGGTTATTTTCAGTGAGTAATTGATTCGCGATCTGTACTCTATCGGCCAAACTCAAGCCTTTGGCACTCTCAGGGAATCCTCTATAGAAATCAAACCAATGGGAGATGAACTGATGGTGATAGTCTTGCTGGAAACGCAGGATCTGTTTCGTGACTTTCCCTTGTCCACAAGACTCCAACCTCACTAAGAAACTATCCACAAAACGTTTACCTGCTAAGGTATACGCTCCGGGGACGGAAACTGGATGACCGGATAAGCTTGCTTGCCAAAAATCAGCGGCGTCAACATTCGCAATTTGGTCGTTATCTTGAACCCACGTGCTCAACCATCCGTTTAACGGGTTCTGAGACAAAGTGTATTGAAGGTGTTGCTGTGACTCTCTAAGTGTCTGGTTAAGCTGGGCATCACTTTTACTCCAATCGATATAGTCGATGAACCTTTGCTGCGACTCGATTCGCCGAACAAACGCCAAGGTGTTGAAACTCTCTTTTGCAGTATGCGAGCCCAACGGAGCGATGCGCACTGGTGTACTGTGACCATCATTGATTCGAGATTTAAGTTGAGCGATTTGCCAAGTCAAATAATCCACAGTATTACCGACTTGCTGCGGGGTATGGGCGATATTCGCGTTAAGCGGCTGGTCAAATTCAAGATGAAGATCGCTCCACATCCATTTGGAGTAACCCACCACATAGGCCTTCTTGGCTCGTACGATGCCTTTCTCTAGCCATAAGTTGAGGCCAACCTCTGCCAATACTTGGTGGCTATGTTCCGCCTGACGAATAGTACGAGCAAGTTCCGACAAGGCTAGCTGCTTATCTTGTAAGCTAGGAGGCTGGGTATTTCCTATAAAGGAAGAAAGTGAGTTCACCCGGCTCATACTAACGCTCAGGTTTTGAAAACTATCGTGGGTTTGAATAAAATCGATACTCATTCCGCCGACAGCAAAAAAGAGCAGCAATAACCCTGCGATCATTGATACGTTTGAACTCCACATTCTCCAACGCAAAAATGACCCGCTAAATCGGTAAAGGTGCCGATCTTGTTGCAACCGATCAGAGAAAAACTGGCGTAAAAACATCCCTGTGGTCTGAGTCTCCGCCTTATGTTGTTTTTCAACTGCCGGAAGTACATTCAAAGGTGCAGAAGCATTGCCTACTTTTTCTGCCAGAAAGTTTCCACTACCTTCAACTGACGTGAGTGCCGAATTATAGGAAAAATTCGGCGTTACTGGCGCATTGAGTACCTTTGAATAGGATTTAACTGGCACTGGGTCCGTATGTTCAGCTGAATTAAAACTCAACGCGCGTAAGAAAATCGGCTCTTGGTATGGCGTTTGGCCAAACGCTGATTCTGCGAATTGGGTAAGAGCACCTTGCAAGTTGGCAATGTTTTGCGATAACAACAGCACGCAGCGGGGCAGTGGCTCAGTACCAGCCAAATGTTCCATTTGGTAGGCCAAAAGCTGAGCTCTTACTTGCTCAATACCCTCCGCTACAACTTGAATAGGCAAATTGTGCCTATCTTGGTTGATACCACCAAGCAACATGTCTCGCTTATCTGCCTCCAACAAATTGGCAAAGTCCATAAACCCTTCTAACTGATCACACTTAGTGATCATGAGGTAAACGGGGATCTCCGCTCCCAAGACTTTGGACAAGTGATCGATTTTCCTTCTTAGCTGACGACCATATTGCTGAAGCTCAATAAAGTTAGGGGGCACCAGCTGTTCCACACTTAAGGTCACAATCAAACCATTCAAGGGCTCACGACGACGAGCTTTCGCCATTAAGGCCAAAAGGTGCTGCCATTCATAATCATCGTTGGCTGTATTTTCTGTTACGTATTTGCCACTGCTATCAAGGAATACGCCTTGTTCAAAGAACCACCAGTCGCAGTGTTTTGTCGCGCTACCGCTAGTGCCGCTAAGAGGAGTAAGCACACTACTTGAGCCACACTGACGCAATAGCGAAGATTTCCCCGTACTCTCCTCCCCCAATACCAAATACCATGGTAAAACATACAGAGGGTGACCTTGCCGCTTCAATCGAGAGGATTTTAGTTGTTGCAAAGCTTGAGTCCAGCGTTGCTCAAGATCATAACAGCGCTGTCTTAGTGCCCACTGGCTGGCTTCAATCGCATCCTTATCGTGCTTGACAACATGTTCAACGAACCGTCGTTCTTTGTATCTCAATACATACCGACGTGCTAAATAGACGAAACAGCCAATAGCAATCACAGCTGATGCCACAACAGCGCCCGCCCACCAAGGCCAATGCTCCAAATCTACCCATAGAAATATCGCCGCGCTGATCGCGACAACAACAATCAAAAACGCACACAGTTTTAATGCAGCCCAGAGCCACTTTCGTTTCGAACCTGACATGATTACGATCGTTTACCTTTAATTCACCCAGCCCGACAGCTGAATATTGAGCAGCGTTTGATAGACAAAATACACCCCAAATGTACTCACCAATGCAATAGAGAGCAAAGCAAGGCGAAATGGGTCAACCAAGCGCCACAGAGGTTTTTTTCTAATTAATACTTGCAGAGAGCTAGGCTCATTGAGAGCGCTATCCTTTAACGACAAATGACTCTTTGTAAGAAGTTGACGACTCAATGCCGCTCGTGTTTTTTGTAGTTCGTTATGATGAAACTGAGCGTATTTGCCACAAAAACCCATGCCTAAACAAAGTGCATAAATTGACAACAACTGGCGCTGCTGGGCTGTAGCCGGCGCACTGACCCTCTGATGCAAACGTGCAAAAAACTCTTCACCGCCAATATGAGTTTTAAAGTACGTCCACTGCCAAGGCTGCCAGTAAGTATTGCCCTCAAGTTGCGAGCTCAGAACAGCTTCATCCACCCATACATAGATGATAAACCGCGCCTCTTCTATCGCTTCAAAAGGTACGTCTAACTTCAACGCCATTTGCTCCGCTTCTTCCCGCAACGCTTCGAGAGAACGCGGCCATTGCACACTAGGTGGGTTTGCCTTAGAGGAAATAGAATCGTAATTAGAACGATTACGCTCAAGTTCTGATTCCATCTCTTTTTCATTATGTTCTCTGGAAACTGGTTCGACGGAAATTAACCGCCTAACCGCAACCATTAGTGGCTGGAAACATTCTATTAATGTCATTTTTCCCCCCGAGTAATGAACAGCTTCACATTCATATGCTCAGAAGCTAAGCCGCACAGGCCTAAATTTTTCGTTTCCAGCACCTGTTGCCACAAAGGAGAACTGTTATCTAAACGACAATACAAACCACCTTCGGATCTAGGCAAGCCTGGCGGTGTCTCATCGTATGCAAGAAGTGGGATACCAGAGACAGCACGCACCATTAAGCTGGTCAACTGATTGCTTGCCGCCACTTTTATCCGGCTACTAACGATTTCAAATTGGCCGTCATCGGCCCCGTCTAACCATAGCCAGTAACTGTATTGCCCTTGCAAGGCTCGCGTAGGCAGAGATACTTGCCAAACCCCATGCTGGCACTCCATCGTTAACACATATTCAGGCCCAACCACCATGCTGTCTAACATGGCACTTAGCTGGCGCTGGCAACATGAAAACACTTCGTACAAGGTCAGGTGATCGTATTCTGGCCAGCGATCAACACCGGCTTCACCCGCTACACTGTAATCGGTCACAAAACTACTAAGCTCGGCCAATATTTCACAAAATGACTGCCAAGCATGCCAAGGAGAAAGGATCGGGGACTCAAGCAAACATTGAACTTGGCAGGCACATCGATTAAGTGAACGCATTGCAAGTGTTAGGGTCACATCGATATCAGATGATGTCATACTGTTGAATGCTGTGGGTTTCTTAAATTTTTCCAGCTGCTTAGCTCGAGAGACCAATTGGTCTAACACATCTCGCAATAGGCCATTCGCAACCGGCCATTGTTTCAAATCAGTCACTGGAGGCAAAAATTCTTCGCTGACAAGGATCCTCTGCCCATCTCGCTCAAGTTGGCACAGCGGCATTAAGTGATAATCGCCAGCTGAGTCTAATTCATCTTGCCAAAATATCTTCAGCATATAATTTAATGGCTTAACTTGGCCTGATGCACCACTACCATATAGATCGACCATATCAATAGGGTTCGCGAGGGTAGCATAACGGCTTTGAACCTGTGCGATAGTCTCCCACTCATCCACTTCAGTAACATTATTACCACTGTCTTGCCAGCGTCTTAGGCCAAGGTAAACCGGAAATTTTTTCCCCATTTCAAGCCATGTATCATCAAATTGTCGGCTTGCAACTACGGCGTTTTTACCCAATTCACATAAGCTACCGTCTGGAAACAACGCTTGGCATTTCTGAATGACCAGTTGTTTATCCAGCAGCGCACTATTGTTAACTGTGAGCGATACCAGCCCCCAAGCATAATTTTGTGTCAGTGTACGAGTTTGGCTTTGTTGCCACTGATGGAACTGACTTTCGAGCTGAAAATGCTGAGGCTGTAACAATAAGCCTTGATGCCAATAAAGTGGCTGATTCATTAATGGTGTTCCTTGTCGGTACTGCGTGTTTTTCCGAGAGCGCTTTCGGTCATGCTTGTCTCAATGCTATGCCGCGCCAATAGCAAATGGGTTCTCAAGATCCCCGGTTGATAGTAATCCGTGCGCCAAATTAACCCTTTGCTCAGCTTATCAATCGGAATATCGATACTGCGGCTAACTTCTTCACTCATCGAATTGTTGTACCCAGCAACCAAGCCCACTGATTTGACGCCAAGGTACCTAGGTAAGTCCAATTGCACCGACTCGCCCGGCTGGACGAATACTCGCTGATGATAAACGACGCTTTGATCAAAGTTATTACACTGACGCAAGCGAGCTGCGCCATTAGGCTGCTTGAGTAAATCATCAAAACTGGCTTTGCTCTTTAACTGGTAAAAACACAGCATAAGCGCGTGCGGCTGGCCATTAATGTAATTGAGATCTGGCGTAGCGCTAAACGTCATTTGAATCGCATTCTGCTGCCATTCCCAGTGAACTTGACTTGGGTCTGTCACCATCACCTCGGCTGAGTTGGGGGACGAGGTTTCATTACTTGCACAACCCGCCAGAGCCAAAACGGCCACACTACTCATCCAGAACAAACACGCACTCATTAACCTAAAGCGATTTTTTACACTCATAAACCTAACTCTGTTTGATTACTTTCACTTGGCTCGGCACCAAACAAGTCCCTGTCGTATTTGGGCAAGAGCCATTATGTGTCGTCATGTCGGATAAACCTGTGGCGGGAGCGTTGGCCATCATCACGCGAGCACTGCCTTGCATATTACGGCCCGGGCCATTAACCATACCCGAGACAACTCCAGCACCGGCTCCCGTTGTCACACTGCAAAGCTTTTCAGACATAATATTTTCAGCTGGCGAGCCGTCTATCAGCACCTTCAGTACGGTACTGGACGGATTGTTGTTCGGTCCAACAGCCGTATTCATACAGGGTATTGGTACTGGCCCTGCTGGGGTGGGCGTGTTTATCACATCTGGCATACCCTGTGATACGCCGCCGCCCGCTGTGTTTAAAGGTCCCGGCATGGGTTTCTCCTGTACGCTATCGCGTTTAAATAACTAGCACATTCGTAGAAACTTGGTTATTTGGTCGCTTAAGGCAATAAATCACTTACAATAATTGGTTACTTACAGAAATGGTTACTAACCTAAGTGAATTTTTTCCGCATCAAGGTGTAGGTTTTTTTGTGCATGGTGCAAGCTTGTATGCGACTGCACCACGTAATCCTTCTCCACCAAATGACGACTCGACTGACATTGAATATCCTGATGGCCAGACACCCGCTTTGAGTGGAAATCGAAACGTTGCAACACCCGCTCCGCAACTTGCTCAAGCTGCGTGCCAACCCAAGATAACCTGTCAATGTGAAGGAAACTTTTCAATCCGAAAAAATGACTGTTTTGCGCTGAAACGTGCGCATCGTTGACTGCGACATTTAGCCGAGGCGACGTAAGCTCAGTTTGTTGACCGCTGTCAAAATGAAGCGTGGAAGGAGAATGCAACGTCATCTTACCTTCGGTTTTCAATTCGAGCTCTCCCGCCACCTGCATTTGAAAAGAGGAGCCACCGTCTCGCTGCAAGACAGACAAGATAAACGTGCCTTTCTCTCCGCCACTCCACAGTACCCAATCGCCCACTTCAGGCTTAATCAAACAGCTGATGGCAACGTCTGCTCCTACCAAACCAAGATCACTTTTCACTTGATATCCATCGGCCAATTCGTTAACCACAATCCCAGACTGCATCTGCCACTGTGCAATTTGGTCCATTTGTTTTAGCGCTATTTGTTTTGACGCTATTTGTTTTGAGGATACTGGTTTTGAGGATACTGGTTTTGAGGAGACCGATTTTGAAGGAACTGATTTTGAAGGAACTAATTGTGGTTTCATACTATTGCTTCCTGCTGGTTCATTATTAGTGATTGTGCATGAGAACGCGTCTGCTCAACTGCCTGCTGAATCTCCATGGCAATTGAATTGGGCACTTGCCAATCTTCCGCACTCACCTTGCGTTCATCATCTCCACTTGCACCTATACGAGTGCTACCGTGCCAATCCGTATTCTCTTGCTTTATGCGGTGAAAACGGCAGCGTTCGAAATTGGCCACTGTCAGTTTGGCGAACGAAAGATCCGCATGGGAAAAGTCGCTGTTTTGACAGTTACTCTGCTCAAGGCGCACGCCACGCCCATCAATATTAGTCATCTGAGATTGCATTAACGAAGCCCCCGAGAAGTTGGCTTCGCATAACTTAGCACCATCAAAATTCGCACCATTCAAGATTGCATTGGAGAAACTGGCACCGCGCAAGTCGGCCTTCTGAAATACCGCGTGCTGAGCTTGCACCCCCGACAAATTAGCCTCGACTAATTGGCTGGCGATGAAATAACTCTGCTCCATATGACAGCCTGCCAAATTTTGTCCATTTAAGTTGCAGTGGTTCATCTGCATTTTAGACAGCACCGCGCGCTGCAGCTGACAAGCCGACAAATCGCACTCCGACATATAACTTTTGAGCAGAGTCGCGCCACTGAAATTAGCTTGACCAAACACCACTCCATCAAACGCCACTTTTTCTAATTTAGCCCCAGAAAAAGTACAATCTTGTAATTGACTATCTTGCACTACACTGCCACTTAACATCGCGTTAAGCCATTGAGACTGCTTAAACGAACATTGGCGAAGAATCGCACTTTGCCAATGAATGGCATTCAAAACCGAATGTTCAAAGTTACATTGTGTCACCACACCGTTGGCCATCACAGATTCTGATAATGTCGCGGCGCAAAAGTCATTCTTGTTCAAAACCGTGCTCACCAGTTGAACCTTATGCATCTGGCTGTGGCGAAAACTGCATTGGCTGAATGAGGTGTTACTAGCATCACTGCCGTTCAAATTTGCGCCTGAAAAATTGCAGCCAACAAAGACAGCCCCAGACAAATCCACTCCTGATAAATCACTGTTCGAAAAGTCCCGGTCTTTTACAATGGCATACTCTGCCAACACGGCCTGAAATTCATGTTTATTCATCAAGTTGCTTCGCTCCTTGCTGCAATATCGTGTTATCGAGATTACTGGCTGACATATCAGTGTTACCGATTGTCACTTTCCTAAAGTCTGCCAAGTAAAAGTTACTTTGTGATAAATCGGCGTGCTGAAACTGGCTGCGAAATAAGCTGGCTTGCATTCCATTGACCGATTTAAAAGAGGCCGATTGGAAATCCCCTCGGGTCAGCTGCGCCGCAGAAAAGTTGCAACCATCAAAGCGGCTACCGTTAGCTTGCACTTGATTGAGCAAGCTTTTTCCGAAGTTAGAGCCTCTAAAATCGGCGCGATTAAGTTGAGTTCCTTGTAAGCAACTTGCCGAGAAATCCGCTAAACGCCCAATTGCCTTCTCAAGTTGTGCAGGTCCAAATCTAGCCCTAGGCTGTATTGCGTGATCCCATAGGCTGCCACTGGCTTTGATTCCCCAAAATATCGTGTCTTGCCCTTGAGAATGACGTAAGTCTGATTGCTCAAAACAAGCATCGTTAAACACTGCCCGTGCAGTCGCGATACTGGTTAGATTTGCTGCCGTGAAATTTGCTTCAATGAACACCCCTTTTTGCATCGCGGCGTCAGATAAGCTCGTCGATACAAACTGGCACTTATTAGCCATGGTGCCCTGCCAACGGCTTCGTTCTAGTTGGGCATGCGAAAGCGAAGCTTCTACCATGGTCGCGTGGCTAAAATCGGTTTCTTTTCCAACCGCAGACCTGAAGTCTGCCTTGTTCAGAACGGCTTTGAGAAAGCTCGCCTCTGATATATCAGCTTTGGAAAATACGCTGAGATCAGCAATAACTTGATTGAAGTTACACCCCACCAGCCGACTAGAACGAAAGTTAGTTTCATTCATTAACGCTTGTTGAAAATCGCCACCACTGAGGTCTAATTCAGAGAGATCTAACCCCGATAAATCTCGGCCTCGCAGTGAGTGCCCTTCTTGGTGAAATTGCACAACTTGCTCTCGAGTGAGTTTGCTTGTTTGCTCATTCTTGCTGGCTTCTGAGGCGAGTTTTCTCACTTTTTTCTGCAGAGACTCCGTCTCATCCAACATCGATGACACCTGCTGTTCTAGTGCAGTCAAAGACTGTGAAACAGACTCAGTGCGTGTAGAGATACGTGATTTCGGTTGGCTTTGGTGTAATTGAGTTCGAAGGGCGCCAAAACGGCTTTTCAGTTCCGCTTGGTCAAACTCAAATGCAGAGTTATTTTGCCCAGACTTAGTCGCATCAGCGAACCGCTGCTCTGCGTCAGAAAAATGCTTAAGGTATCGCTCTCCTCCCCCCGTATCACAAACACGGCTCTTGTGCTTAGCCAGAACAGGGGCGAATTGAACTTTGCTGTCAACTGGGCTCTCAAAGGGATCAAAGCCAAAGTCTTGTTTAGCTTGAGCCCCGCTATGCTGACGCATAGCTTGATAAAATTGACTAGCTTTGAGGTCGGCTCTCTTTTGTTTCAGCGTTTTTTCTTGCTCAAAGTTCATACCTTTCAACACCTGATCCGGAAGATGTTCTTTCAACCAACAAATCGGCTCAATCCCTAGTTTATGAAACTGATAAACATCGGTGCGGTCTGGAAAATACAAAGGCTTTAAACTCGGAAAAACCTGTTGCCAAGCCGATATATCAGCGCCTAACGGACAGGCCAAATATACGCAAGATGCCTCTGAAAGGGCTTGTTCAAGTTCGTCAGACAGCTCTTGTTTGAAATTAGGTTGTTTAAAATTGGCTTGTGTAAAATAAGCTTGTTTGGATTCAGTTTGCTTAGGGGGGGAGAGCCAGATGACATCAAGATAATCGGCAAAATCCTGCGCCAGAATCCAGCTCGCCAGAAGATCGGGCACCAAGAGTTTGACCGGGGCTTCTAACCCCGAGTACCAGGGTAGAGGCTTGGAACCGGGGAGCAGTATATCTTGCTCCACTCGCTGACCATCACACGGGCGAACAATTATCGAGGCAATCTCGCCATCTTGTTGCTGTATCATCACCCAACCTGAAGGTATCGATTTAAGCGCTAAAGGCTCGTCTAATTGCCATCGTTCTGCGTCCAACTCGACGGTTTCATCCAGCCACCCCAGCATATACGTCGAGAGATATAACTCACGGACCCCCATGTCGAGCAGCTGTTTTTTACGCGATGAAAAACGAGAATTAAGGACATTTTGGTGGGCCAAATAAACGAGTGATGAGGCTTGCGCCTGCCAAGTCGGTACCACGTCGAACTGTTTGTTCAGTTGATCCAGTTTTACACCAACTTCTGCAGTAGCACCAAATTGATCTTCCTTAGCTAATCGATTAGAAACATTACTTACCTTAGCCTGCATATCTTTTAAGGTATTGGCATGCTCAGCTAACGCTAGCTTCTGGCTCTCTAACCCTGTAATCCCTTTAGCTAGGTTGGATTTTATCTCTGGGTGACTGGGTGCTAAAGCAAGCCTATTTTTCAATTGATTCAATGAAGCAAGGCTATCGTCAATTTGTCGTGCCATGACCTTATTGGTGTTTGCCATACTGGATTGCGGAGTTGGCGCTTTACCTGTTGCTTGGTCAATCCGAAATTGCTGTAACTTTTTCCCATCAGCGGCAAGCTTCGCCACCTTTTTTAGCTTTCGCTCAGCTTTATGTACGGGCTCTAAGTCGACTCCCAACTGCTTAGCGATGTACTCACTTGTCTGAGCTTTATCGAACAATTCGATATAGTGCTCAATTGGCAACGGCTGACTGTTGTGTTTTTCGTCGGCCAGCAGCACCTCTTGGATATCAAGCCCTTCCTCGTCAGAAATCGGCGCACTTCCATGGAAAATCACGATGCCTATATTGGTGTCTGGTAGCATCCAGATCGTATCGCAGCTCAATACCACTTCCTGAACCTGACGCTGGCCTTGATGTTCAGTGCGAAGAAACGCACGAGGCTGAAAATGGGGGATATGACCTTGTATGGTTTGTTTTTCTGGATGTAAATTGACTAGCACATACGCTTCGCCGCCCATGATAGCTTTTGACAAACGTTGATCTTCAGGGGCCACATTAAAAAAGGTAGGATCGAAGTCGCTAGGAAAATTCGGCCACTGGGTTTGTCGCCAATGTTCATCATAACTGCCAAGACACTGAACTCGCCTTGGCTGATTTACGTCGAGAGGCATAAAACCAGCAGGTTTCGGTGATTCAAAAGCTCGAGCATCAAGTATCTCATCCGCAGGGTAATAAATCCCTGCGTGTAACTGCCCCTCGGCATGATTAGACGGCATCGCAATGCCACTAGGGTTGGCATCAATGCCTTGTCCGCGTGAAGCATAATGCCAGCGGATCGGCATCTGGCTGAATGTCTCGGCTTCCGTTAATCTCAAACCCAAGCCGTTTTTTTGCCAATAGCGTGGACCCACAATATCGAGCGTCTTATACTGATTATCGACTCCAGCCGCGACCCTCACTGCAGATTTGTCACCATCGAGTGCGTGAGCAGATGCACACACCAGCCATTCGGCTTGAGTTTTCGGCATGCCAGCATCTAATGGAGTGTCGCCAAGCACTGCCATGCTGCGTGACCAGATTTCCTGCTCGCTCAATCTTTGCGCTGAATTGCAGAGGTCAAATCCATAGATAACGCTGACAGCTTCCCGCGCTTGGCCATTCACAACGAAAGCGCGAGTTAAACAAGCTTGATCTAACGATTTAATCACGCGCATGGTTGCTTCAGCCCTAACTCATTCATTTACCTATTTAAGATGAGTCAATGTACTGAGCAAACGTTAAGAATTTATGACTGCCTGCCGCGTCGGGCAATACAGTCGTGACTCTAAATAGTGGAATCACGACCACTTTGTTGGTAAGTGCAGAATGAGGCAGTGGTAGTTAACACTGAATTTAACACGTCACAATGTCACTTAATTCTGACAAATCAACAGCCAAGGATGGCAACCTTCTATAACACACTTAATAAACCATTTCTAAGCACTAGAATTCTTAGACGGACAGCGACAGGTATGGCTAATTGGAATAAACACAGTGTCTATTCATTTAACCCTAAATATTGGGGCGAAAATATTTTCTTGGGTCACATAAACGGGGTGTAGAACCTAGATATTGCTGAAGAATTTGTATGGGAGTACTATCGACTATCCCTTGAACTATTCAGTGGGGAACCGTGGGCGTGCATCAACGATTTCCGTGAATGGGGGCTATGTACTCCAGATGTGATAGAGTAATTCAATAGCAAATCCCCAATTTTTCAAACCATAAACAATCGTTGGAATCACAATCAGAACTGTACGCGAATTGGCCAATTTACGTATATTGCTCTAAGCTAAGCAAACGAAGTAGCCAGATGCTAGCAATCACATTATTAGTTTATAAAAAGTATTATGAGGTGATGGATAAATTCTCGGTTTGATTTCAGGCTACTCCTTAACGTAGTCTCCTGAAGCTAAGGACTAGTTATATCAACTCTTCTAATCGTTGCTATTGATGTAGTGAAATTATGATTGGCTAACTCATTACCCAAAAAATCGCGCGGTTTAAGGAAGCCCACAAAAATGACATTAGAACAAAGTATTTTCTATAATGTTACTTCGGCGATCGTCGGCGGTATCATTATTATAACCGTAATTGGTGTCATTACTGGTTGGTACTCGCACTACTATAAAAAGAAGAAAGGCAAAAAAGAGGTAATGATGGATTCATTGCCAATCACCAGTGGGACCATTGTGATTATTGCCTTAATTGTCATCACGTTAACTTTGTTTTCAAAGGGCTCATAACAACGTCTAGGCCACAACTAAAAACATCTCCTCAATTACGCTTATGAAGCCTGCAAACCGGACCTGAAAGAAAAGATCGTCGACATGGCGATGAACAGCTCAGGGCTACGAGATACAGGGCGTGTGCTAAAAGTCGGTTACAACACCGTTTTACGCACTTTAAAAAGCTCCAACCAACGCAAGTAACCACAATCCCATTCGACGCCGCCAATATTGAACTGAATTGTGAAGTCGATGAGCAATGGGTTTTTGTGGGGAATAAAAAGAATCCGCGTTGGCTGTGGTATGCATCGGAGCCGACGTTTAAACGTATTGTTGCTCACACATTTGGAAAACGGAACAGCCAAGCATTTAAACGCCTCAAACGTTTGCTGGCTCCCTTTACCGTGAACGTCTTCTGTACTGATGATTTCAGTGTTTACGAGGCACATTTACCCCGCGAACAACACATTGTGGGCAAACGCTATACACAGAGAATCGAACGAATCAATCTCACTTTTCGACCTCGGCTAAAGAGGTTAGTGAGAAAAACGATTGGACTTTCAAAGTCAGAATATATGCACGACAAAGTAATGAGTATAATTATTGAACGGAACTTTATCTGTGGTTCAACAGGTTACCACCACGACTGAGTGACGACTTTAAAGTTAACGCTGAAGGTATTTATCAAGGTTGGGGGCGGTGAGGTTGTTAACTTTAAATATTTCCCCCATACGTCCATTTAAGTAGATCTCTTTCGTTCCTTCGACATACAGCTCTATTATTTTTTTACCTCGTTCACTTTTTGGCGCAATCATATATATCTCAGCTTCAGAAATTTTTATTTTTTTAAAGTCGTTAAGAACAGCTTCGGCACTACTATAGTACGCTCGGCGGTAATTCTTTTTTATGGTTAATTCCATTCCATAAGATTCATCAAGGAAAACATCACACCGTCCAAGTACGGTCATTAAGAAAGCTTGATTCTTTCTTCTAACCTCTTTGTACTGGTCTTTAAGTAGACCCATTCCTTCCCCAATCAAAGGGGTTGAGCATACCTTTTTACCAACCAGATCTTTGGGAGAACTTGGTGGCTCATCGAATAGATCACGTCGGTAAAATGCGGATATGGATACTGAAAAAATGGGTAATGGAGATTGGTAGTAGTCGTCGTGAGGGGCCCTATCCTTGAATATTCCACCTGTAAAATCTATTTCACCGTATTTGACAAGCAGTATTGCTCTTTCTAGTGGATATTCTATTTTGACTACTTTTACCCCACGTGAAGAAAAAATCTCATTCATGAGCATATCATATAGTCCATTACCATCCGTTATGCCCAACCATGTCTCCGTTCCCCACCTCACTTCTTTTATGGCTTCACCAGTCGATTGCACCGGAATAGAGGCGGTCAGAAGGAGGACAAAAACAATGACAATGGGTTTCATGACTAGAATGAATTCATCGGTGTATAATATATTAACTTATAGTCTAATTTAGGCTGAGTGACCCAAAGTTTAGCGATAACCAATAGAGGTAATAACCAAATCAAAGACTGAGAAGAGTCCCCCGTAGATTGGGCACGTCGATGGCTTCTTTAAGTGGTGAATCCCATTCATGCCGCGCATCTCCGTTTCCGAAATACACTTCGTCAGGGGTAAGGTCATTATGATTCTAGATTAGTTACTTCGTATTGTGTTCTAAAATTAGGGGGCACTTCTCTCTAAACCGTTTCTGTCCACGGAACCTGATAGGAATTTTTGCCCAAACTTGTTTACATTTATCTCAGAAATGGGAAGGTGTGGGCGTTTTTCCCAAGTAAGAAATAATCCGATAGAATACGTCATCGTGTCGAGATTTCGAATGTTAACTATACTGGAGTAAGGCAGTATCTATAGGTTCGAATCAACAATGGCACAGAGAAATATCCACGGTGTTTGGACAATGAACTTTGAAAATCGGGTGCTATTTTCAAAGATGACTGGCTCGACAAATCGTGAAGCTAGTTTAGTTTGGTTTGATGAAATACAAGAAAAAGTGCACTCCTCTGAAGGTGGTGTTACTGAACCATGGGTAATTTTCCTTGATAGCCGTGATTGGGTAGGAGCATCATTAGATGCTTGGGAAGTGAACAATCAAATTACTGATTGGGTCTCTAGTCATGGCTGCGTTTATGAGGCTATTGTTTTATCTAAAAAAATGCACGTATATGCTGCTAAGACTGAGCTAAATGACCAACCAATATTACACTATTTTTTCGATTACGATGAAGCCTATCAAGGCTGCTTAGACAAACTCTTTGAAGTCCAGAGCACCAAATAAAATAACTCTATTAAACCTTTGGTAATGCTAGTTTAATGTGTCATTTCTTCCCGCCAGTTAAAGTGGCATTGTTTCTTAAATAGCTTAACTTTTCCGTTTCTAGAGATAAATTCTCCCATAAGTCATTTAAAGCAGCGACGATGAGAAAAGCTAAACACAAAATCAAGCAACCGGAAGTAATATAATCAACCACTTATTAATCGAGGCTCTATCACCGCCTAGCTCGATGAGGCGGCGGTCAAAATATGGCGTAGTAACTTAGTAACTTAGTAACTTACATCAGCTAGAAATCTTGATGTAAGTGCCTGCGTCAGATTGGATTAATACGTGACTCTGCGCAGTTCCATCTTGTAATGTCATTGAGGTCCCGCTCGCCGTTTTAATTACGTGGGCGTTGGCGTTACCTTGGTTTACCACGCTCGGAGTATTTGAATTTGAGACTACACCGACAATCACTAAACGACTCGGATCACCTTGCTCGCAGGCAAGTTTCACTTCCGCGCCTTTCCTAAGTGGAAAATGCATGCCTTCGTTTTTTCCACCAAACGGGGTTAGCTTTCTTACCCAATGTGACGCCTTACCTTCATTCGGGTTACCTAAGTCAAATGGCAAGCGCACTTTGTATCGCCCTTGCTCATCCAGCATCGCAACCTCTCCTTCTCCTGCCCCATCTATCGTTGCGTTGATTAAACCCGCTATTTGTGGACGCGGCGTATGATTAGGTGCTCGGTACTGCTGATTGGCGGGTAGACATTGCAGATCATTTCGATACAACAGCATATTGTCCGCCCCTCCAAAACGCCCGTAATGAGAAACCCCAACAATCAAATACGCTTGATTACATGAGGCGAGAAAGTGATCCGTCAGAGTAAAGGTACTCCCCGAGCACATACTTGGGTCACGAGCCTGAGCATGACAGCATCGAGCGGCACTAACACTCTGCTCAGCTCTATGTTTAGCCAAGGCGTTGCCCTGCTGACGTCCATCAAAATAGTCACCATAGAAGAATTGTTGACCGATGCCGTTTTCATCCACATTCGCGATACCTTCCAGTTCCACGTCCGGTTTTTCATAGTCGTAATGCTTCAACAAAATATTATTGGGCAACAGTTCCGACGAATGACAAAAACTACTAACTAAATCAACCTGTTCATACACGTCGAGTCCAGTGGGTGGGTAATAGCGATAAGAGGGATTGGGTAATGGCTGATGAGCAATTTTGTCATCGCAAATGATCAAGGTTTCAACGCCTGCTGAGCCATCGAAATAGTAATATAGGCCAAACTGTTCCATCAATCGAGAGACAAAATCAAAGCTCGATTCATTGTATTTACAAAAAATTTCTTGCCGTGAATACTGCTGAGTAAGTTTGAGCTCGAATGGGAGATATAAACCCGGCCGTGTCTTACTCAACACTGTAGAAATACAATCGATCACGCTGCACTCCAAAAACACTTCACAGCCGATTTCTTGGCTTAGCCCCCAAAAAGCAGGACGCATCGATATCTTATACTGATAATCACTGCCTTGCTTATCCATGAGCATGACTTGGGATACAATGCCTTTCACCGCACGCTGCCGAACGCCTTTCATTTCCAGTGCGCAAGGCTTCCACACCAGCGATTCAGGTTGTTCCAATAACTCTACCGAGAGTAAAGTGACCTCAAACCGATAGGCAGACGAAAGCGCTTCTTCTCCCTCAAATTCAATGAGGCGAAACGAGTGTTGCTCACCAACAATGGTGAACCTGAAATGAAGGTTATCTCTTGTCATTGTCTGTCTCTGCTTGATCGTTTCTAAGTGGTTAAATGTGACTAAACGGCTAATCGGTCGGAGTTGATTAACATTCGCTGGCCATTAAAGGGATGTGGACTGGGTTACATTGCTCTCCCAAGCTCGCGTCAAACCCGAGCAGGGTGCCAACAGATTGCCCTAACACACTCGGTGCCATTAGCTTCGCCGCTGGCAAAATCTTCATATCGATGTCAATAGGTTCAACCAGATAATGCTTCACTAAGCGTTGTAGCTTGTTGAATAACCCACCTCCAGGTAATAGCTCAAGAAATACTTCGGGTTCATGAGCATGCACGTGTAGGGTACAACCTCCACTGTGATCGAGAATCTCAGTGCCCAAATACGTATCCTCACCCAAACAAAGACTATTTACACCGAGCATGGATTGCTGATCGCAAGGAATCGATTGCCATTTACCCACGAGTTCTTCGACATATACCTCAGCACCAATCGCATCGGAAACCATCATTTCAAGGCCTTGTGCCGAACGCGGAAACTGGCTCAGAATACCGGCGTAACGAACCAGTTCATATTCTTGGAGGCTACTGTCGCCGCCTGCCGCCGCGTCCAATGAAGCTTCACCCACACCAGCCAAGCACAGCAACCTTTGTATGACTTGACTATTTTTCTCCTCAACCACTTGCGGCAGCAATCGGTATTTGCTCCACGCTCTAAAATACTGGTCGAAGAAAACCTGATTAACGATATCTAAGAAATCACGTGATTCGCTGCTGTCATAACGGGCCTCTTCAAATAACTCTTCCGTGTAAAAGGTAGGCAAAGGGGAAGCCGCGCCATACAAACCCATAAACGTGGCGGTAAGTTGATATTTATCGCCTTCTTGTTCGAGTGCCGACAACTCTGTTGCCTGAAAGGACAACGATAACTCTGGCCGCACTCGTAGTTTGTCTTGCAAAAACCTCTTTTTGTCTCCGCCCTCCTCGCAATATTGCCAACGGAGCAAACGAACGGCTTGAATATGCGAAAAGTGACTTGGTTGCTTATGTAGGCGCTTTACTATGTTTTCTGAGGCTATATTTACTGAAGCTATGTTTACTGAAGCTATGTCTGCTGAGGCCATGTCTGCTGAATCTGTGTCTATTGAAGCTATGTTGTCTACTGAATCTCCATCAGCCGACGCTATATCAACTGACGCTGGCCGACTTGAGCTTGCCATTGATAGGTTTCCTTGGTGTGCGCGTTTTCAAAGGTCAAACGGGTAAAGCAATTGATCGCCGAAAAAGAGCTCAGTAAATGTTTGAGCACAGCGCTAAATACAAACATATCGCCTGAGCTTGGAAAGCCATCAGGATTAAGTGACAAGTGAATATCACTACCCGACAACATCGCACCTTTAAATACTCGCCTCGCTCGTTGACTGGTGATGGCACTAATGGCATCTGCGCGCTTGGTATTGGCTTGCACTTTTGCCTTGTCGCGGCTATCGGTAAATATGTATAGCTTCAGTAGCGCCGATAGTTGCTCCGCATCACTTAGCGACATTTGGTTTAAGTAAAGATGCGACACCAAACGCCACATGGCATTGTCTCCGAGCGGCGGTTCCACAGGTTTGGTTGGCGGCAAGATATTACGGAAGGTGATCATCTCTGGCGAACTTTCCGTAGCTTGACAAATATCGCCATATTGAAGCTTTTCCGCCAATTGACCATTTGTGCAGCGCACAGTCAGGCTTAATGTTTCTTGCCTCGGCTCACCGCCTTCATTTGGGTAGGCCACCGACAAATATAACGAAGAACCTGAATGGAGTTTGTTGGGTCGTCGTCGCAATGCGTAAACTGGGATATGTTCCGCGTTAGGGTTAAACATCTCAAATGGTCGATAATCACGTGACGCTACCGAACCTTGTTGAAAGCCAATAACACGTTGCAAAGAGTAGATATCTTGGCTGCGCTGCGCCGCTCTAAGCTTGTACTCACTGCTTTGATGATCGAGCAAAACGGTATCCGCTTCTCCGTCAAACAGATTAACCGCAGGCACACAATGCAGTGCTAAATCTGCCACTGAAAATGAGGGTAATTCATGGTCGGTGCGCACATCAAACTCAATACTAAACTCTTGCTCAGTTTGTTCTTCTGCCCACTCTCCTAACCCGAACACATCAAAAAACAACAATTTCTGAGGCAACATGTAATACTCTTGCAAAGACCGAAACGCCGGGAACGAGTTGGTGGGGTAATCAAGTAATGGCTGATCATCATCTGCCAATAGTGCCCTAAAACCTTTTTTACCTAACGAGTGATAAACCCCGCCGATATTTAACCGCACATCCGAGATATAGCGACATAGAAATGCAAACCGCTGGGACGCTTCCGCATACGGTCCCGCAAGATGAAAGCGCAGCGAAGTGGGCTTCCATTGACCCAACATCACATCATTGAGCCTAAACGTGGCTTTGAGGCTTGCTCGCCCCACCCCATGTGGTTGCCATTCACATGACTGCACCTCGAGTGGATGCACTTCAACATCGGCGCAGGTGCTAAATGTACAACTCTGACCATCAACTAATGCGGAATCTAACCGTGTTCCTTTAGCAACGTTTGTTACTTGATTGGCATTGGGCTTAGAAGCGAACTGGACAATGGTCGCTGAAGGTAAAGGTCGCAAATAATGAGGAAACAACAACTGTGTCAGACCATGAATGAGCTCTGGGAAGTCATCGTCTAAACGCTCTTTGACTAACCCAGAGAGAAAAGCACTGCCTTCTAGCAAACGTTCTACGTCAGGATCGGCGTTTTGCCCTGCAAGCATAGGCGCTAACGCAGGGTGCTTCTTAGCAAATTCGTCGGCAAGCGTACGCAGATAGCCGAGCTGTTCGCGGTAATGCTGATTAATCATGCTACATCAAATCTCATCTACACGTATACGGCCATCGGCGCCAAGTACTGTCTCGAAAACAAGGGCTATTTGCTCATTCTCTAACTGAATCTTGGCGTCAATATGGAACACCATCCCGAGTGGATTGCTTTGCTGAGGAACGAAGTTCACCATCACATCGGCTACCCTAGGTTCAAAACGCTTAATTGTATCGATTATCACGCGCTGGAATGCGTTGATATCTTTGATGCCACCACCATATCGATAATGGTTCAGATCTGGCATGCCAAAATCACAACTGATCTGAGCATTTCCCTGCTGAGTGTTGAGCAATTTAACCAAGTAGTGACTGATGCTGCGAGTCAGTTGTTCCTGCCTCGTGTCACTGGTTGGGATGAGCGGCGCTGAGCGATGACGAACTCGCTCCAATAAACGGTGAGTTTGCATGTTATTCCTTTACGAAAAACGCTGGAGAACCCGCGGCTCCCCAGCGATATCTTCGATTAGCTATTTTGGTTTAGCTTATCTGTGTACTCGATGTTTCCATCAATGAACGCTTGAGTCACTTCATCAAACGTCCATTCTACTTTTTGTAGTAATGGGACATCGGCAGTAGCTGCGTTGGTTGTTTCCATTTGCACAACTTCTTGTGATTTGAAAACCGCATTCTTGTACGTAATGGTAAAGAAATTCACTTCTTCACCTGCTTCAACGCGGAAAAACTGATGTGTAATCGTGCATTTTTCGCCCGTACAAGCCGCTTGAAATACTTTTGGAGATTGTGGGCCAGCTTCAATCATCGCCATTGAAGGAGTATGAAACTTACGCCCTGTCGCCTGACCCGTTTGGGTGTCCGTTGGGACTATCATGCCTTGAGTGCAAGAAAAACAACGGATCCAATCTTTAACGCTCGCGTTGGCTTCCGTGTTTTCGCCTTTAATCCACTCTTGGTTTTCGCCTTCAATTTTGATGTATGAGTTAATTGCCATTTTTATTCCCCAAATTTGCAGTTAAATTAGCCTGATGGCTATTAGTTGTCGGTTATCAGTTATTGGTGATTAGTAATTGGTTAAATAGATTTACACGCTCTAAAAACAAGCTACTCCTTGTCTAGCTTACCCTTGAGAGATAATGTGAATGATGCCCCCATGTACTTAAAATGAGGACGAGCATTAATAGACACTTGATACCAACCGGGGTCGCCCGCGACGTCCTGTACCGAAATTTCAACGCCCCTCAGCGGACGACGACTGCGGACGCTCGCTTCTGGGTTTTCCATTTCAGTCACATATTGCCCGACCCACGTATTGAGTTCTTTTTCCAACTCTTGTCGGTCTTTCCATGTGCCAATATTTTCACGCTGCAGCACTTTGATGTAGTGTGCCAATCGGTCCATGATCAGCATATAAGGCAACTGGGTTGACAGTTTGTAATTCAGCGCAGCCTGTTTTCCTTCAGATGAGTTACCAAACGACTTAGGCTTCAAGCAAGAATTTGCAGAGAAAAAAGCAGCATTATCACTCCCCTTGCGCATTGTCATGCCGATGAAGCCTTCTTCAGCCAATTCAAATTCCCGTCTTTCGGAAAGCAAAACTTCTGTCGGGATCTTGGTTTTGATTTCACCCATCGATTCAAACTGATACAAAGGTAAATCGTCTACTGCTCCTCCGCCTTGAGGGCCGATGATATTGGCGCACCAGCGGTATTTAGCAAAGCTGTCAGCTAAACGACTGGCAAAAGCAAACGCCGTATTGCCCCAACAAAACTGTTCATTGTTATCACTGACAGACTCAGTGTAATTAAATGATTTGCATGCTTGAGTCTCTGGCCCATATGGCTGACGTAGCAAGAACCTTGGCAGTGTTAAACCGACGTAGCGCGAGTCTTCGTTTTCACGAAAGCCTTGCCACTTCGCGTATAAAGGGCTCTCAAATACGCTGTGCAAATCTTTCAAAGCCGGTAACTCTTCCCAATCATCCACCCCAAAAAATTCCGCCCCTGCGGCTGCAATAAACGGCGCGTGACACATCGCTGAGACGCTGGCAATGTTCTGAAGCAGTTTGATATCTTGACTTCCTGGGCCGAAATCGTAGTTGGAAATAATGGCGCCGTAGGGCTGACCACCAAATTGACCAAATTCGTTAATGTACGCCAGCTTATACAAGCCTGAACGGACCACTTCAGGGCTATCTTCGAAGTCTTCTTGCAAGTCTTGTTTGCTGATGTTGGTCATTTCGATGCGAATGTTTTCACGAAAATCCGTTCTATCCACCAAGAACTTTAAGCCGCGCCATGCACTTTCTACTTTCTTAAAGCCCTCTGCATGGATAACCTCGTCGACCTGCGCCGAGATTTGCTGATCTAACTCACCGATTAACACATCGACCAAATCACCCGATATGACGGCACCTTGGCGCTCCGGTCTGACTAAATCTTGAATGATCGCCTGCAAGCCCGTGGTCGCTAAGTTATACGCATGCTCGTCAGGAGTCATTCGTGAGGCGGCGACAATTTGATCCAGTAAGCTGCTGTTTTCCTGTGCTTGGTGCTCTGGTGCTTGTTCCTCTAGTGCTTCTACCAATTGCTCTTCCATAATTATTCCGCCTCAACCTTATCAATACCCAATTCCTTGAGTAATGCCTGACGAGATTCTTCATTCTGAATCAAGCTCTGCACTTTCTTTCTAAACTCTGGCACGTTACTTAACGGGCTCTTAAGCGCTTTTAATGCATCACGTAATTCCATCAATTTAGCGATCTCTGGAATTTGGCGAATGATCTGGTCGGGCTCAAAGTCTTTCATTTGATCAATACTTAAATTGACAGGGAGCTGCTCTCCTTCGCTAGCTCCAGCCAGAGTTTTTGGTACCGAAAACTCTAGGTTCAAACCCTGTCCTTTCAGCACCTCATTGAAATTGTCTTTATCTACATTGATCGGCGTACGATCTTCAACCATGCGTTCGTCTTCTGCGAGAGTAAAGTCCCCAACAACTAGCATTTTCAGAGGGAGCTCAATGTCTTGCTTTGCATTCCCTGCTTCCGTTTGATAGACAATGTTTACCCGCTCTTGCGGGGCGACTGAGCTTTCTTTCGCCATTAGTGTTACTCCGTTGCGACAGCCTTAGTGTGCTGATCTTAGATATCCAATTGCTACCGAAGGATCGATAGCGGTAATTTTTGCCAAGTACTCTTGTGCTAATTGTTCTTGATTCAACGTCAAGTGACATTCATACGCAACCCGATAACTCGCCATTGCAAGCTCGGGTAACCAAAGATCTAAACCGTGTTCTGTCACTTGCTTTAAACACGCATCGATTTGCATCAAAGCCAATGGCTCATAGCCCGCTCGCTGGAATATTTGTGCGATTCTGATTTTCAATCGGAAGCGATTTTGAGCACTTTCTCCAACCTGTGAACGAGTGAGTACCTCAACTGCCAGCTCAAACTCGTTCGTATTCAGTAACCGAGTGACTTGAGTTTCTATTTCTGAAAGATGATCATTTTGCTCTTGTGACTCACTTTTCTGCAATCCCGACAACCAGCCCTCGGCTGCAACTGAGACAAACGGGGAGCCATCTCTGAAAAACAACCCTACAAGCTCCGGAAAACGCAGTACAACCTGAGCCGCAGCGTATTCAACTTCTTGTTTTGCAGAGCAATACTGATCACCTAATTGGTCTAATATCTGCCAAACTTGATAACTGAGTTCAAGCCAGTACGGCTGAGTCACGACTCTTTTCTCGCAAGCAGTGAGCCACACAGCAAGATCGCCCGTCGCCTTTGCGGATTCAATTAACTTAATGTCTTGCCGAGAAGGAGGAGCGACCTTAGTCTTTCGGTTTTGGTGACTGGGTAACTCAATCCAGCCTCCCCACGCCGCCATCCGGCGAAAGCGATAACTAAGCGGCTGGGATTGATCCTGTTTAAAGAGCTTTTCTGCGCTTAAACACAAACAATCAAACGCGGAACGATTCAGCTTTTCTACCGATAGTTCGCTATCCTCTTGGCTCATTACGCCTGTCGCGTCGGCTTCTACCCTGCTGGCTTCTACCGTACTGGCTTCGGCCATGCCTACTTCTGTCGTATGTGAACGAGCGAGCTCAGGCTCAGAAGAGTTTACTGGCGAGTCACTTTCTTCATTCGCCACTACTTCTGGAACAGCACCGTTTTTCGAAGTATGTTCAACGGCTGCATACTTCCTACTCGCATTGGTTACTTGCAGGGTTTTCTGTACGCCACAAGTCGCCTGACTTTCGTTTTCGCAACTGCCTTCAATTCCACAGCTGTCTTCAATAACGTCAGTCGCAGTAACGCCCACCGAATTATTTTCAGGCGGGTAATCAACAGATGCGTAATCAACTAAGCTATCGGAATTAGTCACCACAGTTTGTTGAATGAGCTGTGGGGCAATTGGGATTCTTTGAATATGATTAAGCAAACCGCGCATAACGGGCGCATCGTCATATTGAGCAACCAAAGCGCGTTCTAGCGCCTGAACTTGTTCTGCCGCCTGTTCTACTTGCTCAGCGGAACATGGCTTATTATTCTGAACAAGGTTTTCTACCCAGCGATTTACCCAGTCGTACCACCACTGAATCGCATTCATTCGTCCGCGCATACGCTTTTTAGGTGGATACGCACTATCCCAAAAATTAATGGTTAATTCTTTGAGAAGTTCAGCTCCCTCAGCAAGACCAGCGAGACCATTCAATTCACAGCGTGCTACCGCTAAATACGCAGAAAATTGGAAATGCTTGCCGTGCTTGCTCAATAAGCTAATGATTTCATCATTTATAAGTTTCCAACTTACTTCGTCGGGGCCTTTTTCTATCATATTGAGTTTATTTATTTCAGCCAGAACCATTTCAGATTCGACGACATTGGAGATATTGACCCCAGCAGGGTTCTCCCCTTTAAATCCATTTATTCCGAGTTTATAAATATCTAGCATTATTAACGAACACCCAGCACTAAAATAATTAAAATGGACAATCAAACACAATATGTAGAACTAATTAGCCAAGAAAAATTATGTCACAACTGTTAGCGTGCATACGTCCAGAAACCACACGACTACCTACATTCTCTACCGCTGAACCAGTATTTAGTGAATGAGTGTCACGCTGCTCAACATCCGCCCCTACACTCAAGCTACGACCAGCAATCTTAGAGGCTAAGCTCCCGACATTTTCATTGCGGACGCCAGTATTATGAGATTCGGTAGAATGATTTGTCACATGTGACTCAAATGAACACACTGAGGAAGCTCTAACCTCGACGGCATTTCCAACAACTCTGTTCTCACTCCCAATTGCGTCTTGTTGTGACGTGGTTATGCGCGAAACTAAATTCTTAATTGCCTTATCATTATTGAAGACTTTATATGTGTAACCACCTATATCACACTTAATCCCAGGATATAGTTGGGTATACTCTATGGCATATATTTTATTGGTCGTTCCAATTGACACGTCAAACGTATTACCATCAACATAGCTTTCTTTATTACCAGAAAAGACCTCACGTTTATTGTGCGCCTCAGAATTCCAGTCATAAATAGTTTTAAACTCAAAACCACTCATCTATTCCCTCGTGACAACCTCTAATACTCTGCAATTTGCTGAGCAAACGAATTATTGACTAGATATATGACATAATAATGACTCTTTAATTACCGTTCTAAAACTCAGGAGTACTTTTGAAAGGCGTTGTTGCCCAAATCGATTGAACCTTTTTCCATCCTTACGATCTGATCTTTTGAGAATGATTGTTGGGATACAAAAATGGGTAAGTCGAAAGCTAAAATCACGAACTGGAGAGCATACAACCAAGCACTCTGTCAGCGTGGCGGGGTTACTTTTTGGATTGACGATTCAGCGGTGAAAGCCTGGAAATGTATGACCCATCACGGCAAGAGAGGTCGAGGGTTTCAATACACCGACACGGCGATTGAAACCGCCCTAATGATAAAAGGTATCTTCTCTCTCCCGCTTCGTGCTC
>NZ_JAKJTA010000016.1:0-89841 GCF_050337555.1 Vibrio profundum | reverse complement strand
CACCATGACACAAGCACTCAAAGGATGGTGTCGTCTAGCGAAATCAACACGAGTTCTCTCCCTATGTAACTTTGCTGATGCTTTATGGGATAGAAGAGTCGGTATCTGTAACTATGCAAAATATAAGCTAACGAATGCTCGGGTTGAAGCTGGGAATGTTTCTATAGGTTTACTCAGAAGAAGAGCCCGAGGCATCAGAGATATAGATTACTTCAAACTGAAGATCAGACAAACATCCGTACCTGATACTCATTCAACCTTTTATCCAAATATCAAGCTCACTTAAGCGGAGAAGAGCCGTTCAGGTACTGTAAATCAGCTGAAATGATAGTCAATAGTACCTCAACCCTAAATGGTTTAGGGGCAATATTATGCTAGACGCCTTACAAAATTTTTAGTCAATGCGATCCAGATTATTCACCTAAAGTTCTATCGACTTACCTTCAGGCTGAAAACATGATGGGGAGGAAACGAATTTCTAATGGAGTGCAATGCAAGCTACCTATCTATCGATCTAAAGCTCATTCTTTTTTCGAAACCAAAACACGTAAGTCATTACGATCAGGAAAATATACGAATAAATAATGGTCAACAAACCGCCAAGTTCAATGCTGGGGAACTTACAAAACGGTGGCCAATGTTAGTTGAGCACTACAGTCGCTAAAGTTTAAATTTTTATCTCGATGACAAACCTGATTACAACGCTCATGAGTAAAGCCCCTATACCCAAGTGACTTGGGTTTATAACAACAATATGGCAGCTTTCTGCTTCTAATTGGCACGAATATCCTTACTGACTTAGGTGATCATTCATCACCTTATTGACATCAATTTTACTTAGACCTTCATCGACAATGGCTTTCCAACGTTTACCCTCTGAATCATTAGTAAACGCAATGTACAAACCTTTCTCAGCAAGAAGTTTGGGATTCATGACTAACGTTTTGTCATATTGCTTGAGGCTAGTAGTGTTAGAGACGAGGTATGTCAAAACATTACTGTCTATCACGGCAAGAGGAACACGTTTTGTGGCTACTTTTTTCAAATTCACGTCATCATATTTAGCTTCAACTGCTTGAATCTCTCCCGATGCAACCATGGCATCAAACTCTACGGTATTCACATAACCACGAACAACACCAATTTTGTATGACTTGAGATCGTTTAGACTTGACCAAGTGATAGGATCTGCAACGTTTTCAACAAACCCTAGCGGACCGGTTCCTATCTTATCGGAAAATACAATGTCTGTGGAATCAAATTTATATTCCGGAAAATAACCTACTATTTTTTTGTATGTTTTTGCAAGGTGAACCGTTCTGGACCAGGGGTAAAATTCAACCTTTAACGAGTGGCCCATCGCTTCAACAGCCGCTTTCACAACGGCAACTGAGGCACCTTGATCAGGCAGTGACTTCCCTGAATAAGGAGGCCAATCCAGTGATGTTAATATTAGCGTCTCCGCTTTAATCGCCACTGAAACGATTAAACTTAAAATACCAATAGCTACTGTAAACTTTCGCATCGTTGATTCCTATCGAGTTAGTCCGATGACGATGTAAGTATAGGAAACGAATGTGCCCACCACGAATAATTGATATCTTTGTAGTTAAAGCCATCTTGGTAGACAAAATAGCAGTGCCAAAATGTTGAAGTGGAATGTCGCTTTTGTTCTCAAACGGACCTCGTTGTGACACATGGACGAAACCCGAGGGGTGATCTGACCCAGTTAGACTAGACACTTCATTGAGCGATCTAGGCTGCTCAGGTTGAGACATCGAGTTAAGCTAATACCAAAGACACGTATACGAGAAGCACTCCGGATTACTTTTATTAAGGCAAGATCCATTTTCCCTCTTGTAATCATGAGATCAGGCAAAGCAGGAATGGGGCATATCTAAGTCACTCTCGACTCGAAAAGTTTCGATCTTTATTCGCTGATTTACACTCTTTAACGTGCAGCGACAGGTGCATGACGATTATCCGTTAATCGCTCCCCTAGCTAACTGACCAACAACTCCATATCGAATGATATAAGCATTTTACTCCGCTAAAAATAGATACTAGAAAAGTAAAACTGGATATGACGCTCACAACAATTAGTTATAGTGCACCAATTTATCCATTCCTTAAGTCAGCAGGGCTAGCCGTAATAAAGCCACCCTATTCGACCAAATGCCTATATACACCACTCTCGAACGCTCTATCCTAACCTACTGATTTTTATCGCAAGCAAAGACAGCAAGTGAACTCTCCACGCAGAGAGTCTGGCTCTGCTGCTTTCGTGTTTAGGGAAGAAACAACTATGAGCCAACGAAGCAATACCCGACCTTGGATGATCATCGCCTTGCTGGTGCTGATCACTCTGATTAACTATATTGACCGATCGGCGATAAGTTTTGCTATGCCCGACATGGTGAAAGACTTCTCGCTAAACTATGCCCAAACTGGAATCATTATGAGCGCTTTCGGGTTGGGCTATCTGGTTTCCAATTTTACTTCCGGTATTTTGGTTGATAAGTGGGGAGCCAAGCTCATTCTCACTGTATCGATTATTTTATGGGGCCTTTCAATGGTGGGCGGAGGCATGGCGATTGGATTTATGTCGGCCTATATGATGCGACTGTTACTTGGTTTTGCGGAGGGTGCGGGGTTTCCATGTATGACCAAAGCAATTTCCACCAGCATTGATGCCGAGCACCGGACCAAGGCATTTGGCTTTTCACTTGCAGCGGTGCCAATGGCGTTGGCGATCGGCAGCCCGATCGTCTCCACTCTTGTGAGCCATTTTGGCTGGCGAAGCATGTTCTATGTATTGGCGGGCGTCAGTGTTATCTGGGTGCCTCTTTGGTTCTTCTTTTTCACCGATACTCCTAGAAACAATGCGAGTCAATCCAGCCTTCAATCTACAGAAAATCACCAGCCCCAACCAAATCACGAGTTTCAACAAGGTGTACCAATTGTCGACGCGCTCAAACGCAGCTTTCAATCTCCAACGTTAATCGCCAATTACATCGCGTTTTTTGTATTCGGGTACTACCTATTCTTTTTTATGAGCTGGCTACCAATCTACCTCCATCACAAGTATGACCTGAGCTTAAATAATATCGGTTGGATGTCTTTGGTGATTTGGTTAAGTGCATCAGCCGCTATTGTGCTGAATGGTTATTTGGGTGACTGGCTGTACAAAAAATCCGGCAGTTTGCGAGTTAGCCGTAGCTACCCAATGATTGTTTCCCAACTCGCTGCACTCGTCTGTATCGTGCCAATCCTGATTTCGCCAAGCATGACCACAGTGATCATTTTTATTACTTTGGCTGTGACGGCATTTATGTCGACCAACGCCAACTATTTCGCTATCAATATCGATGTGGCTGAAGATATTAGCGGGACAGTCCAAGGGGTCATGTCTTCATTTTTTGCTTTGTCCGGCATCGTGGCACCTATGTTGACGGGCTATATTGTCAGTGCCACCGGGCAATTTTATTACGGGTTCGCGGTCTTGATTGCGCTTAGCTTGCTTTCCATTTTTATGCTTTTATTTTTCCATTGTCGAGAAACAAACATTCAGATCACTTCAGCAGAATCTCAGTCGGCAACTAGAGAAGTCGCTGAACAGGAATAGAAGAAAATACTGGGTGAGATCACTTAAGTATCTCCCCTCTCCTTATTGACAGGCCCCAGAATGGGGCAGATATTGTTAGTTCTCCCAAATTGAGTAGGACATTCAAGTGAAAGCCTCGGATCTATTTTTAAGATGTTTGGAAATACAGGGAGCCAAGAGCATATTTGGCGTTCCTGGAGAAGAAAACGCCGATGTGATGATGTCACTGCAATCATCAGATATTGAATTTATCACCACCCGACACGAGCAAACTGCTGCGTTTATGGCGACCATGCATGGTCAGTTAACAGGCAGCCCGGGGATCTGTTTAGCGACATTAGGCCCTGGCGCCACGAACTTATTGACTGGTGTGGCTCAAGCTAATATGGATAACGCCCCGCTCATTGCCATCATTGGCCAAGCAGACAGCGCGCGTTTACACAAAGAATCTCACCAGAATATGGATTCAGTATCCATGTTTAAGTCGGTCACTAAATGGTCCACTACCATTCGAGACGCCAGCGTCATCCCTGAAGTAATTGCGAAAGCATTCAAGATTGCCACTTCTGGGATCCCCGGTGCGGTGCTAATCGAATTGCCCGAAGACATCGCCTCACATGATACCGACGTTAAGCCTCTCAACAAATCCGACGCGGCGCTTGAAATCTCGGCATCTGAAACTCATATCCAACAAGCTCTCACACTGCTTGAACAAAGCGAAAAGCCAATTTTACTGATTGGCCACGGCGCGGTGGTATGTGAAAGCGACGAAGCACTCAAAACCTTCACCGATAAAACCAATCTCTATTCCACTCATACCTTCATGGGCAAAGGAGCAATCACCAACTTATATGCCCGCTCCTTACATTGTGTCGGAATGGGGATGAAAGATTTGGTCATTGAAGCATTCGAACAATCGGATCTGGTGATTTGTGTTGGCTATGACTTGGTCGAATACCCTCCTGCCCGCTGGAATAATGGCGTGGAGAAAAAGATCATACATATCGGGCCTGAGCCTGCTGAAGTGGATATGAAATATATGCCTAACTTAGAAATGGTTGGGCACATTTCTACTATCTTGCAACAGATGAACGATAAGGTTCAGGAAAAACACCGCAAAAGCGCACCTTACTTTGCCGGCATGCAAATGACTATCCAACAAGAGCTCGACAGCGATAAATGCGATGCCAGCTTTCCGATGAAACCAAAGCGTATTCTACAAGATGTACGGGCGACACTCACCGACGACGATATTCTCGTCAGCGATGTTGGCGCGCACAAAATGTGGATAGCGCGCCAATATGGCGCTCGTAAATCAAAAACCTGCTTTATCAGTAATGGATTTTGCTCAATGGGCGGCAGCATGCCCGGAGCACTTGAAGCCAAGCGTTTGAATCCAAATACCGATGTGGTAGCTGTGTGTGGAGATGGCGGTTTTATGATGAGCATTCAAGCGCTCACGACGGGGGTTAACCTCAAGGTCCCATTTGTCACTCTAGTGTGGGAAGACCACAATTATGGGCTGATAAAATGGAAGCAAGAGATGCACTTTGACGCCTACTCACCTCATGTCGGCCTACAAAATCCTGATTTAGAGGGGTTAGCCAAATCCTTTGGTTGCCATAGTATAAGATTAACTGGCAGCGAGCAGCTTATCCCTGCACTGCAAGAGGCATTTTCTGTGCGTGACAAGCCTAGCGTCATCATTATTCCCGTGGATTACAGTGAGAATATGAAGCTGTTTCATCACCTCAATGACACCGTGCAATAACGATATAACTCAATAATAATACTGTGAAATAAAGAGACCTACGCCTAAAGCAAAAACCAAGTGATAACTTGGGTTCACGCCGCTATTGAATTTACACTACCAAGGGGCTTTATAGCCCCTTACTTGTTTAGAAAGGTATTAAATATGAATACATTGGACGTCACTAACCCATCGACTGAAGAAGTTATTGCCCGCTACCCAATTATGCCAAAAGACGAGGTGATGTCCGTCATCTCACAAGTCAGCGAAACGCAATCACATTGGCGAGAAAGTGACTGGGAGAGAAGACGTAAGCTGATCCTCAGTCTTGCTTCTGTACTTAGAAAAAACCTGCAACAATACGCCACGATAATTACCCAAGAAATGGGCAAGCCAATCTCTCAGTCTCAGCGTGAAATCGAAAAGTGTGCCGTGCTATGTGAATACTACGCAGAGCATGCTGAGCAACATTTGCAACCCCGGAAAATCGAAACCGCTCACCAGAAATCCTACGTATCCTACCAGCCTTTAGGCACTATTTTCGCCATAATGCCATGGAACTTCCCTTTCTGGCAGGTCATGCGCTTTGCCGTACCCAATATTATGGGTGGTAATGCCGCACTATTAAAACATGCACCCAACTCAACGGGAGCGGCGCTGGCAATGGAGAAGGCGTTTTTGGAAGCCGGGTTCCCAGAGCACCTGTTCCGCAGCTTAGTGATCGATGTTGATGTCGTTGAGTCCATCATCGAACATCCTCAAATTGCAGGGGTTGCACTCACTGGCAGTGGCAAAGCTGGCGCAATTGTAGGAGCACAAACAGCGCGCGCACTAAAAAAAGCGGTACTGGAGCTTGGAGGCAGCGACCCCTATGTAATATTAAGCGATGCCGACCTCGACCATGCAGCCGAGCAATGCGTCGAATCTCGCCTCGATAACGCAGGCCAAGTTTGTATTTCAGCCAAACGCCTCATTGTGGTGGCTGATATCTATGACGCCTTTATTGAAAAAGTCAAAACGAAAGTAACGCAGTATCAATGTAACGATCCGATGGACCCATCGACAAATATTGGTCCAATGGCGCGGGAAGATTTGATGTTAGAGCTTGACGGCCAAGTTCAACGCACCATTGCTGAAGGCGCAACTTGCCTATTGGGCGGGGCAGTACGTGATGGGAAAGGATTCTTCTATCTCCCTACTCTATTAACTGGCGTGACCAAAGGCATGACGGCCTACGAAGAAGAACTCTTTGGTCCTGTCGTTTGTGTTTTACCCGCCAAAGACGAAGCCGATGCCATTCGAATTGCCAACGACTCTATATTTGGCTTAGCCGGAGCTGTCTTTACGCAAGATCTCGCTAAAGGCGAGCGCATCGCACGCGAAAAAATCCACGTTGGAGCCTGCGCTATTAACAGTAAAGTCGCTTCCGACCCACGCTTGCCGTTCGGCGGAGTGAAACAATCAGGCTTTGGCCGAGAGCTCTCAGCCGAAGGCATTCATGAATTTATGAATGTTAAAACGGTACTGGTGAAGTAATTCCACTTGAAAATGATTTATGAACAATAACTAAGATCGAAAAAAGGCCGTTTAGTATAGTGGCAGCAATAGCGCTCCTATACTTGCGGTCTACTGAAGCCCCTCCCCGTATTCTATCTTAGTAGCTGAATTCCCCGCTACCTGCTCTAAAAACGCTAGTGGTAGCAGCGTCTGCCCTTACTTACACTGAACTAATTGGCCTCGCAACCAAGTCAACACCGCTTCACTATCGTAAAAATAGTGGGTAGTTAGCCGATCTTCCATGTACTCAATCCAACAGCACTTTTAGCCCCTCTTCCAACCACGATAACGCTGGTCCCTTCGATCCTAGTTTTGAGACTACCAAATCAACCGGTGGGCACCATGCTTTATGGTCAAAACTGATATTGACCTCGGCAAGCACTCCATTGTCTATGTCCTCTTGAACCGAGTGACTCGGTAAATAGGACCAACCTAAATTGCCGTTTGATATCATATTTTTGATTGCATGAAAGCTGTTCGCCCACCAGACCTTTCCTGCAATTACAGGAAACTGTTCAATAGACTCGCCTTTGTAGCCGCGCAGCATTAATTGACGATGTACCGCCAAGTCAGTCGCTTTAACCTGATCCATTTGAGCTAAAACATGATCGGGGTGACATACGGAACTAAAAGGTAGATTACCGATGAAACACGGTTCAATATCACGATTAAAAGTCAAATCAGTAAACATGAGTCCGACATCGGCACGCTGCTCACCGATCACAGAAATCACATCCGTACTCGATACCGACAGCAATTCGATTTCAGTTGCAGGAAAGCGATCGGCGAACTGGCTCAACACACTAAATAGCGATGGCATGATTAAAGCGTCATCTAGTGTTAGCTTAATCACATCTTCTTCTTGGTTGCCAATTGATTGGACGCAGACGCTCAAATCTTCGACTTGTAACACAATGGCTTTCGCCTGCTTAAATAACTGCGCGCCTTGTTTAGTTAAAGTCGGCTTTCTGGTTGAACGGTCGAAAAGTTGAATATCAAAGTCAATTTCTAAATTACCAATGCCCTGGCTCACGGCAGATTGAACTTTACCTAGCTTTCTCGCACACGCAGAAAACGAGCCCAGTTCAACCACCGTAACGAACATACGTAGTTGCTCAATGTTATACATATCATTATTTGTGATAGTTAGTATCTTTCTTTTATCATAATTTAAGATATTGTGATATTCAAATCCTTCGACGAGAGAAATGATATGTCGCACAAAGAACGAGTCTTACATATGGTGCTGTTTGAGCTTATCGCCCTCATGCTAATGACGACGTTAGCAACATGGGTGACGGGACACGGTGCAACGGAGATGGCAGGACTGGCAGTGACGCTGTCACTAATTGCCATGGTGTGGAACTATGCTTACAACTATGGATATGACCACCTGTATGGCAGCGATAGAAGCAAACGTACATTTACCACCCGTATATTGCACGGGCTAGGTTTTGAATTTGGCATGATGATACTGACGATTCCAGTTCTCATGTGGGTGCTACAACTTGGTTTCTGGTCTGTGCTAGTCATGGACATAGGTGTTGCGCTGTTTTTTGTTCTTTATGCAATCGGCTTTAACTGGCTCTACGATGTGCTACGGGCAAAACTGCTAACCAGCACTGCACCTCAGAATAGCAAAGCCAGCATCTAGCCAAACGGCGTCTTTATTTGTATAGTCAATTAAACACCGTACAAATAAGCATATATATGTCTGACGCCCCTCTTTATATCCAAATCAAGCAATACCTTAACGAAAACATCAATTCGGGTGTTTGGCCCGTGGGTTCTAAAATCGCAACCGAGCTTGAGCTGACGGAGCAGTTCTCCGTCAGCCGGATGACAGTGAACAAAGCCATCCGTGATTTAGTTAATGAGGGAAAATTACAGAGACGCCCACGGGCTGGCACCTTCGTTTGTACGCCGAAAGAAAAATTGGAATCCCCACTTCTCGGTATTCGCAACATTGCAGATGAAGTCAGTCAGCGTGGTCACGTGTACACTAACCGTGTAATGAAGCAAATCGCTATCGACGCCGATGAATCTGTGGCAATCAAATTGGGAATTATGATCGGTAGCCCCGTATTTTACACTGAGATCATCCACTTTGAACAAAATAAGCCGATTCAATTGGAAGTCCGTTGGGTCAATACACAATTTGCTCCTCAATATCTGGAGCAAGATTTTTCATCAATCACGCCGAATCAATATTTGTCGGAAAACTGTCCAATCAGTGCCATCGAGCATACCGTTGAAGCGATCAGCCCCAGTGGTGATGTTCAAGCGTTGCTTTGTATTTCTAACAGCGAGCCGTGTTTGTTGCTGCATCGGCGCACTTGGAGCCAAAACCACCTTATTAGCTCCGCCCTACTGTATCACCCCGGCTCGAACTACAAACTAAGTTCAAAAATTGAAGTGGAAAGTTGAAATGGATGGGTCTTTGATACGAGTGAAAGTTTCGCTCCCAAACTGGCCATGTTCGTTGAGTCAGCACCTAAATGGACGACATTACCTACCAACATCCCAGTGTATGATAAATACCCCCCACAATTCGGGCTTGACTGAAGTTGGTTTGATCTAATATTGAACTGCTATCAACAAGGAACTTAATCAGCCTCAAAATGAGGCTGGCATGTGTCTATGATTCTCTGCGCAGTCCATTGATAAATGCTAAGGAGTATTGACACCCTCAGCAGATGAAAGAACGAGCTCTTTTGCTTCTTCCAACCATGCTCGAGCAGCTTCGGTATTTGTTGCTCCTTTCGGATCGGTTGTTAACGGCGCATTTTCAGCAATGCCTCTACTCTACGATACTGAAATACCCAGTGGTATCAGACCAACCCAAAGTGCCTGATCTGAAGTATCTGTATATAATTTCTTCCAATGAGCCATCCGATTGCATTTCTTGAAATATTCGTTCGACTTCATCTACATTAGATTTTAGCTGGCCATATTTTGATATCCCTATGCTTAACTTGGTTTCCCCCCCTAGATAACCAAGAAAAATAACTTCATCTGATAAAGAAGAACGGCGAAGGGCGACAATGCCACGTGGCAGGGCTATATAGTCAACCCGGCCTCTGAACAATTGATTAAACAGTTGATTAAATGAGTTAGATTCAAGCACTTTCACTTTGCCCTCTTCAACTAACATTTCCAAATTCTCAGATAGATAAAAGCCACGTCGCTTTCCTAGCGTCCTGCCTGATAAGTCACCGATTGAATAATAATCGTAGTTATTTCCTTTTATTCCATAAACACCTTGGCGAATAGTAAATATTGGGGATCTCAAGAAATAAAGATATGAAGCGCGATCTTCGTTGTATATCATCGGCCCTGATATATCGACAACGCCTTCTTTTAACTCGCGCTGTAGTCTCTTCATGGGAGTCGCTTGCATGCTAACTGATGAATCCATTCTCCGAGTAATTTCATTCACAATATCGACAATCACTCCCCCTACTTTACCATCAGTACTGAAGCAAAAAGGTGCTGTGTGCGTGCTGCAACCTGCGGAAAATTCTTCAGAATGAAGGCCTCCTGAACATATTAACAACATGACATTGAGACAAAGTGTTAACCTGTTATATCTCATTCAACCTTCCTCATAACCTTAAATAACCGACTCACCATGAAATTCTGGCTCAGATCCTTTATTTAAAACATGGATTTATCCCCATTTAACTTAAAGGTGCGGATTCCAGTAGCTGAAATGCACCTGTAATTCTAGATGTAAGTGAGCGACACCTTCAAGTTGGACGTGGATATTACTATTTATTTAGTATCGAATTATGTAGTTAATGTGTTTGTTGGCGTCGAATTTCTTCGAGTTGATCAAGACAGGCTTGGTGGCTTCATCATAATCGAAGAAACTTCGGATTATATTGTCACTATCAACAAATCTGTCATTGGGTCATGACGCCAAGTGGTTGAGTTAGTGTATAATCTTTCTCTTTTATATGGATTGAATTATGGCTACTGTTGAAGTGACATGTCGCTTTTTTTCTCAGACTAACCGTGTCATGAAACATGGGCGTAACTGTTTTGCGCACCTAAAAAGCTCCAACCAAGGCAAGTGACCACGATCCCGTTTGATGCCGCGAATATTGAACTGATTTGCGAAGTCGACGAGCAATGGTCGTTTGTCGGAAATAAAAAGAATCAACGCTGGTTGTGGTACGCATGGGAGCCAAGGTTCAAACGCCTCCAAAACTTGCTGACTCCCTTTACCATCAATTTCTTCTGTACGGATGACTTCAGTGTTTATTCGGCAAACTTACCACGCAAAAAAAAACATTGTGGGCAAACGCTACACACAGAGAATCGAGCGGACCAATCTCACTTTGCGCACTCGACTAAAGAGATTAGTGAGAAAAACCATAGGTTTCTCTAAGTCAGAGACCATGCACGACAAGGTGATTGGTACTTCCATAGAACGAGAGTATGACTAGTGGCTCAACTAATTGGAGTCACGACCCGTCATGCGACCAATCACAGGGGATCATATCGAGAAATTAACTTTTCTCCGATTCTATGATGACGCACTACTTCTGAGCGCAATATAAAGTGAGCCCTTCATAAGTCGAAAGTAACTTAGCAGATTTGAAGCCCCCTTCAATTAGAGCTTGGCTTTGCTCCAATTTCGTCATAAAGACAGACGTATCATGCATTCCCTGCCCCCCACAAATAAAATCACAGACTAAAAGGTAACCGTCAGGCTTAATGCTTTCCCATATATTGCGATAAATACTCGCTGCTAGGGTTTTATCCCTTACTTCGTGGATTGATTGCATGCACACGGCCACATCAAACTCTTCAGTGGGCTTAAACGCAGCACCATCGAGAAAGCTAGCTGTTCGGAATTGCAGTCGAGATCTATAGTCAGCGAGGTGCTCTTTGGCAATTCTATGCATGGATTCACTGAGATCGAGCAGGGTGTATTGGGCTATCTGATTATATCGCAAGATATTTAAAGCAAGGTGCCCGGGGCCTGAACCTACCTCCAATAGAGATATTGGTCTATCGAATAAGGTATTCAAGTGTTCAGAAAACTCTTGAAAAAAGTGTTCACGATAATACCCATTTTTAACCATTTTAGCTTCCCATTCTCGGGCTTGCTCAATAGCGCCTGATTCCTCTTGGAGAGTCTTGGAATACAAACTCATAATCATTCACTCCTTGTTATATAAGCCACTTTATTTAAATGCTATTAAATTTTATCGTCGGGCGTTAGAGCTAGAACCGACGATAAGTACCGTATGAAAAATACAATTTTATCTATAAACTTCCAACACCACCATCAATTGATAGCTCTGAACCTAACATATAAGATGATTCATCAGAAGCCATAAATATAATGGCCTTCGCTATTTCTAACGGCGTTCCCATTCTGTTTAAGGGAACCAATTCTTTCACTTCTTCTATCAATGCATTTTGTTTTTCTTCAGGCAATCCAAACTTGTCAAATGCGTCTGTATACGTAGGTCCAGGGCTAATACTATTGACACGAATTCCACGTTGTTTTAGCTCTCCAGACAGAGTCCGAGATAACGACATAAGAGCCGCTTTACTGGCCGCGTAAACACTACTTTGAGCCAGACCAATTTTTGCTGATACGCTACCGCATAAGATAATCGATGCCGAATCAGACAAGTGTGGCAACAAAGATTGGATTAAAAAAAATGGTCCTTTTAAGTTTGTATCCATAACCTTATCAAAACAATTTTCGTCCCAGTCTTCTATCGGTTTATGGGTAACATCCGCTGCATTGATATAAATAACGTCTAACCGTGGAAATACCGATATTAATCTTTGTGCCAACTCTCTTTGTTGATTTACATCAGATGCATCACTTTTGAATAATATTGCAGAATCATCTAATTGATCTTTAGCGCTCGCTAATCCATCTTCACTTCGCCCCGTGACAACTATTCGAGCCCCTTCTTTTTGACACTGTTTAGCTGTCTCTAGGCCAATTCCCGCGGTACCACCTGTAATAAGTACATATTTCCCACTTAATCTTTTTGTCATGTGTCTCTAATCGCTTGTTATTTCAAGGTGAAGTCAGCATTATTAACGTTAAAGTATGATTAAGATAGTAGGTACCAAATGGATACTAAGGAAAAAACTAGAAATATAAGTCCTGACGCTCGCTGTCCGATGGTGGACTTTGTAAACATTGTCTCTGGCAAGTGGGCAATACCCATTTTATATCGATTGATTGTTACCGATGACGTCGTTCGCTTCGGAGTTCTTCAGAGGGCAATAGGAACCATCACCCAAAAAGAACTAACCAAACAGCTGAGAGCGTTTGAAGCACTAGGGCTCGTTACAAGAAAAATATACCCTGAAATGCCACCTCGCGTTGAATACCAGATTACAGAACTGGGCAAAACATTGAAACCAACGCTCGACTCCCTAGCTTGTTGGATGGAAGAACACAGAGGGAAGCTGTTGAAATTGGAGGTACCTGCGATTCGAACTAAGTAAAATCATCAATATCCCACTATCACTTGCTTAGGAACCGAGCCGTTTCGACTTAACAAGAAGTACCACATGGCAGGGAGAAATCTTCATGGCTGTTGGGAAATGGGAACTATGCCCTCCCGAAGTATGGGGGGCGATCAACGATATGGTCGTATGGTTCAAAGAACATGGCCTATCTTATGAGACCATTGTATACAACTCTGATATCCATAAATATTTAGTCCCCCAGGGCATGAAACTTTATACCGCCCAATACCACATTTTTACTGACTATCCCGAAGCCCTTCAGTGGGCTAGAGAGATGGTAAAAGAGCTTTATGAAAATAAACCACGATGAGTTTCGTCACGAAAAACAAGGTGTGATTAAGCTCTACTGTGATTGAGTTCTACACGGTTATACCTGAATTCAGATCCGAACTTCGTCTATCTATTTGCCATCGGATGGTCAGAGTTTAGTTGTAGCAAGTCCCAGCGATTACCATACAAGTCCTCAAAGACAGCGACAGTGCCATAGTCTTGTTCTTGTGGGTCGCGGACGAAGTTTATGCCGATTGACATCATCCGATTGTAGTCTCGCCAGAAGTCATCTGTATTTAAAAATAGGAATACCCTTCCACCTGCTTGGTTGCCAATAAAGTCATTTTGTATCGGCTTTGAAGCCTTCGCGAGCAATAAGGTAACACCATGAGAATTTGGCGGAGCGACAACAACCCAACGTTTATCTTGCTCGGGTTGATAAGTATCTTCGATAAGATCGAATTTTAGTTTGTTTACATAAAAATCAATCGCTTCATCGTAGTCTCTGACAACCAATGCAATATGCACAATATTTTGCTTCATCTTAATACCTAGTAGAACTAAAAGTGGGTGACACCGAATTTCAACAATACAATGAATAGTGTCACATTGGGGGATTACCGGGGCTAGACAAGTAACGAATCTTCCCTTAAAAACTTATCGAGATCATCACTTAGCACCACCACCCCGAGTTCTCTACTATTCAAGCAAAACACCAGCAAGAAATTCTTATATAGGCTACTTACGCTGCCACTGAATTCCGGCATTAATGGCTGGCAGGGAAAGTGCGATTCCAACACGCATTCCTCACTAAAATTAAGATCGGTATAGTTCTGTGCCCAACTGGTGATGAAAGCCTCGGTAGAAATTGGCGGTGAGTTTTCTGATTCTTCTGGTGATGCTCTGAATTGCTCCACCGCTGAACGAATATCCGTCGCAGAGACGCCACCTTGAGTGTCACATACTGCTGGGGCAACATAGTTTCCCACATCATTGGGAGATAAATAATCTCGGTGCGGGCGGGCATTCACCGCTATCACTCCAGATTCGGACTGACTGGCCGTGAAAAACCATGAGGTGAGAACATCATGGGTAGACACCCAGTTTGGGGCAATAGCCGCGTTAATTTCTTGTTTCTGAGCATCTAGTTTGTCGCGGTTAACTCTTTTCAGCATAACTTGGCGTTGTGATGGGTCGAGCAAGGAGCCGCGAGCGGTTCTTGCGAGGTATTCGGTTTTCCTTTGAAAATTCAATGCGACCACAGGTGAAGCTAAATCAAACATTCGGTAAACGTTGTAATAAGTGGTTCCATCACCAATCACATGAGACATAGAGAAAATCAGAGCAAACCGCCCGTCGTCACCCAAGCAAAGGCGCAGCTTAAAAAGCGGTTCATCATTGTCGATACACCTCGCGCCTTTCTGAGCGAATAGATTGGCACAGTTTCGGCTGACCGGTGCCGAGTTAATCTCTTTGATAAGCCCATCGACGTTACTTGCGTTAGAGATGTCACCAATTAGATGACTTTGGAAAAATGGAGAGATCAATGGCGTCGCCGTTGGGAGAACAAACTTGACGGTATCATCTGAATCCCGGCCAAGCCTTGCAGCCAACCAAGGATTGGCACTTAGTATTTCTCTTACTCGATTTTGAATAGCGGTAAGCGGCACCGGACCTTTAAAAATAGTGATGGTGGAGACGCTGCCCTCTTCATCATAGTAATTTTTTTCGCTCGGCAGCAATGCTTCCCTTGTCATAATATGGCCTTTCAGGTGCTTGAGTGAGTAATAACTCAGTAGTGGAGAAGAGACTATAAGAAGTCCCCTTTGGTTGGAAGTAAGGGCGTGAAGAATGTGAACTGTACGTCATTATAGCCCGTCATTTATATCGACCTAAACACAACTCTAGGCAAACCTCGTTATGACGAGGAAAAGTCGCCCACCCTTACAACGATCACGTTTTCGCAACAAGGAAATTGCATACCATTAACCTTTGGGATATTTAATTGTATATACATTAAATATCCCAAAGACAGTCTGGATGCCAATGGACCACCGCAACGATCTCATTCTCACCAACGCCAACCTCGTATCGATGGAGCCTTCTTCTGGCGGATACAAGGTCAGCCCGAACAAAACTATTATCATCAAGCAAGGTCAAATCGACCAGATCCTCGATGAACTGCCTGATAATACACAAGATTGCCAGATCCATGACTGCCAAAACAAGTTACTCACTCCGGGATTCATTGATTGCCACACTCACTTGGTGTTTGCAGGTAATCGAGCGCAAGAATTTGAGCAACGCCTAAACGGTGTGTCCTATACCGAGATAGCGAAACAAGGTGGCGGTATCCTATCGACAGTGACAGCTACTCGCACTGCGAGTGAAGAGCAACTGATTGAGTTGGCGCTGCCGAGATTAGATGGCTTGCTCAAAACTGGAGTCACCAGTGTCGAAATTAAGTCGGGCTATGGACTGACGTTTAATGATGAAATAAAAATGCTCAAAGCGGCCAAAGCGCTTGAGCAGCAGCGTAAGGTGAAAGTATCAGCGACCTTATTAGCCGCACACGCCGTTCCCCCAGAATATAAAAATGACCCTGATAGCTACATTGATGTCGTTTGTCAGGAAATCATTCCTCACGTGGCGGAGTTGAAATTGGCGTCGGCGATCGATGTCTTTTGTGAATCCATTGGATTTTCACTGAAGCAAACTGAAAAAGTATTTCAAGCGGCCAAACGCTACGGGATAGCAGTAAAAGCACACGCCGAGCAGTTGTCCGAATTAGGTGGCAGTGAACTTGTTGCTCAATATGGCGGCTTATCCGCTGATCATATTGAATATTTAACGGAACAAGGGGCTCGTGCTATGGGTAAGGCCAATACTGTTGCCACCTTGCTGCCGGGTGCATTTTACTTTTTAAAAGAAACCCAACAGCCGCCAATTGCCGTGCTGCGGAAACATAACGTGCCAATGGCCATCGCAACGGATTTCAATCCCGGCACCTCACCTTTCGCCGATTTGACTATGATGATGAATATGGGATGCACTCTTTTTGGCTTAACTCCAGAAGAAGCACTACGTGGTGTTACCTGCCATGCGGCGCAAGCTCTAGGGTTTAGCGCATCTAGAGGCCAAATTAAACAAGGCTTTGAGGCAGATATCGCCATCTGGAATAGTGAGCACCCTGCGGACCTTAGCTATCAAGTCGGTATACCTCGTCTCTCTGCACGTGTAGTAAACGGAGAGCTGTGCAATGGGTGATACAAATCAGGTGCTAACCAGCCAACAATTTCATTGGCAAGGCCGCCACGATGCTGAAGATGGTGATTTGGGCAAGCGAGTCCATCATGTCATCAAGCAAAAACAAGCCAGTGAGTTAAACGGCTCAATCCGAGCTGTCAGCCTGCTTGGTTTCTGCTGCGATGCTGGAGTCATAAGAAACAAGGGCCGTGTAGGGGCAAAAAAAGCTCCGGATCTTATTCGCCGCGCTCTAGCTAATATGGCTTGGCATAAAGATGTGTCTTTGATCGATCTTGGCAACATTGCTTGTGATGACGATTTGTTGGAGCAAAGCCAAAACGATTGCGGCAACATTATTAGCACTGCCCTCGCCCATACTCCTGTGATTACGTTAGGTGGTGGGCACGAAGTCGCATGGGCCTCTTTTCAAGGGCTAGCAAAATACTATCAGCAACATTTTCCAAGCGACAAGCCCAAGATTGGCATCATCAACTTTGACGCACACTTTGACTTACGCGCTTTTGATAGCCCTCATGCCGATGTAAAACCAAGTTCGGGTACTCCGTTTAATCAAATTCACCATTTTTGCGAACAGCACGAGTGGGATTTCCACTACGCATGCCTAGGCGTCAGTCGTGCGAGCAACACCCAAGCTCTATTCCAACGAGCCGATGAATTAGGTGTGTGGTATGTGGAAGATCATAAGCTCACGCTAGAAAACCACATTTATCACCTCACTCAATTGCAGCATTTTATCGACGACTGCGATCTGGTGTATCTCACTATAGATTTAGATGTGTTTCCCGCGGCAACCGCGCCGGGTGTCAGCGCCCCAGCCGCCCCCGGTGTCAGCTATGAAACCCTATCGCTATTTCTAAAACGCGTGCTGCACTACAAGCACAAATTAGTGATCGCTGATATTGCTGAATACAACCCCATTTACGATATCGATAGTCAAACAGCTCGATTAGCGGCGCGCCTATGCTGGGACATTGCAAATTCAATGGCCGATAAAGTGCTGGCAAATCAAATCGATTCTTCTCCATCTCACCAGCCACCGTCACCCAACGAGCGCTCTAACTAGCGCTTAGCTCGACGGTGCAATCTCTTGTCTAATGTTAATTTAAAGGAGTCTAACATGACATCACGCAACACCTCAGATCCGCGTCTTGACACATCTCGGATCATTCAAGCGCCACACGGCACCACGCTGCGCGCAAAGTCATGGCTGACTGAAGCCCCACTGCGTATGTTAATGAATAATTTAGACCCAGAAGTTGCTGAACACCCTCACGCATTAGTGGTATACGGCGGGATCGGCCGAGCTGCACGTAACTGGCAATGCTTCGACAAAATCGTTGAAGTGTTAGAGCGCCTTGAAGAAGATCAAACATTGCTGGTTCAATCTGGCAAGCCTGTGGGCGTCTTCCCTACTCACAAAAATGCACCACGAGTGCTCATTGCCAACTCTAACCTCGTTCCTCACTGGGCCAATTGGGAACATTTCAATCAGCTCGATAAAGAAGGTTTGATGATGTATGGCCAGATGACCGCGGGCAGCTGGATTTATATCGGCTCTCAAGGAATCGTTCAAGGCACCTATGAGACGTTTGTTTCCATCGCGAAAAAGCATTTCGACGGTAAAGCGAAAGGCCGTTGGGTACTCACTGGTGGTTTAGGCGGAATGGGCGGCGCGCAGCCATTAGCTGCAACAATGGCTGGTTACTCTATGATTGCCGTTGAGTGTGACGAATCGCGCATCGATTACCGTTTGAAAACAGGATACGTCGATAAAAAAGCAGCCAATCTTGATGAAGCCTTGGCTATCATTTACGAATCGGATTCTCCTGTCTCTGTTGGACTACTCGGTAACGCCGCTGACGTGTTCTCTGAACTCGTTGAGCGCAATATCATCCCGGATGTCGTCACTGACCAAACTTCTGCGCACGATCCGCTCAACGGTTACTTACCGCAAGATTGGAGCTTAGAACACGCGGCCATGATGCGCCAAGAAGACGAAGCCAAAGTCGTTAAAGCGGCGAAGCAATCCATGGCGGTGCAAGTGAAAGCCATGCTTGAGCTGCAATCACGCGGCGCAGCAACTCTCGATTACGGTAACAACATTCGTCAGATGGCACTTGAAGAAGGGGTCGAGAATGCGTTCGATTTCCCAGGGTTTGTTCCTGCTTATATTCGTCCACTCTTTTGTGAAGGCATTGGTCCGTTCCGCTGGGTAGCTCTATCGGGCGATCCAGAAGACATCTATAAAACGGACCAAAAAGTAAAAGAGCTGATTCCAGACAACCCGCATCTACATAACTGGCTAGATATGGCGCGTGAGCGGATTCAATTCCAAGGTTTACCTGCTCGTATCTGCTGGGTTGGTTTGAAAGACCGTGAGCGTTTAGGTCAAGCGTTCAATGAAATGGTGAGAACTGGCGAATTGAAAGCGCCTGTCGTGATTGGCCGCGATCACCTAGATTCAGGTTCGGTCGCCAGCCCGAACCGAGAAACGGAAGGCATGCTAGATGGCTCAGATGCGGTGTCCGACTGGCCACTCCTTAACGCTATGCTAAACACTGCTGGCGGCGCAACTTGGGTATCCTTACATCACGGCGGCGGCGTTGGGATGGGCTTCTCGCAACACTCTGGCATGGTTATTTGTTGTGATGGTAGCGACGATGCCTCAGAGCGTATCGCACGCGTTCTGCATAATGATCCAGCTACTGGTGTTATGCGACACGCGGATGCAGGTTACGACATTGCTAAACAATGTGCATCTGAGCAAAAACTCGATCTCCCTATGCTCAACCAAGAACTAAAAAACCTAAAATAATGGCGACAATAAAAGGAACGAAAGAGATGTTGGAATTCACCTTAAAACCCGGTCATCTAAGCTTAATGCAGCTAAGACAAATCAGTCGCCACCCGATCAAAATATCGCTCGACTCCGATGCTATTCCTGCGATAAACGCCAGCACCAAAGTAGTGGAGCGTGTTATCGAAGAAGACCGCACGGTCTATGGGATCAACACAGGGTTTGGACTACTCGCCAATACGCGTATCGCCCATGAAGATCTAGATACCCTACAAAAAAGTATCGTTCTGTCGCATGCTGCTGGTATCGGTGAGTTTATGAGCGATGAAACGGTACGTTTGATGCTCGTGCTTAAAATCAACAGCCTTGCACGTGGCTATTCCGGTATTCGTTTATCTGTCATCAATGCACTAATGACTTTGGTTAACTCCAGCGTGTACCCATGCGTACCGCAAAAAGGCTCAGTGGGCGCTTCTGGTGACTTAGCGCCGCTCGCCCACATGAGCACCATTCTTCTGGGTGAAGGCCAAGCTAGACACAATGGGCAAATTATCTCAGGCCGTGAAGCGTTAGGCATCGCCGGTCTAGAACCCATCGCACTGGCTCCTAAAGAAGGCCTTGCCCTCTTAAACGGCACACAAGCATCTACTGCATTCGCATTGGAAGGCTTATTTGCTGCCGAAGATCTGTATTCCTCTGCTACGGTCTGTGGCGCAATGTCGGTTGAAGCGGCGCAAGGCAGCCGACGTCCGTTTGACGCTCGTATCCATCAGGTACGCGGCCATAAAACTCAAATCGATGCGGCGATGGCGTATCGCCATCTACTTGGTGAAAGCAGTGAGATCGGCGATTCTCATTCTAATTGTGAAAAAGTACAGGACCCATATTCACTACGCTGCCAGCCTCAGGTCATGGGGGCTTGCCTACAGCAAATTCGCACTGCGGGCGCAACGCTAGAAGTGGAAGCAAATGCGGTTTCCGACAACCCGCTAGTGTTTGCCAAAGAAGACGACATTATTTCTGGCGGTAACTTCCACGCGGAGCCTGTGGCCATGGCGGCAGACAACCTCGCGCTTGCGATTGCTGAAATTGGCAGCTTATCTGAACGTCGTATGGCGCTACTGATTGATAGCGCTCTGAGTAAACTACCCGCCTTCTTAGTCGACAATGGCGGAGTAAACTCTGGATTTATGATTGCGCAGGTCACGGCAGCGGCTCTAGCAAGCGAAAATAAAACCTACGCACACCCTGCTTCCATTGACAGTCTGCCAACATCTGCCAACCAAGAAGATCATGTCTCTATGGCGACATTCGCTGCAAGACGATTAAAAGATATGGCAGAAAATACCCGTGGGATTTTAGCCGTGGAATATCTTGCCTCCGCTCAAGGGCTAGACTTCAGAGCTCCCAAAAAGTCCTCTCATTATGTAGAACAAGCAAAACACATATTGAGAGAAAAAGTGTCGTTCTACGATAAAGACCGCTACTTTTCGCCAGATATCGAACTTTCAAGTAACTTGCTGAGATTGGCGGTACACAACGAGCTAATGCCAACCGGCTTATTTGAAAGCTTCTAAGTAATCCGAAAGCCACTGCTAGCTACAACTAAATATTGAGCCCAGCGCTATGCTGGGCTTTCTTTACGTAGGAGATAAATCGAAAAATTGGTCAAAAATTTGCTGTTCGTGGTATCACAGATCCAACACAATTAACGACTTAACAAAAAAATCACACTGGACGGACCATTTAAAGTCAATTGTCATATATAATCCCTGACAGTTTTAGCTACCGTTACTGAGTCATGTTTCTAACTTCTTATTTTTCAAAGCAAGATAACCAATTCCAATTCACACGCCAGCAAGCAAGTCACTTTGCTAAGAAGGTGGCGGGTGACTATAACCCTATCCATGATGAAGACAACAAACGTTTCTGTGTGCCGGGTGACCTTCTCTTCGCCGTGCTACTTAAGCAACAAGGCATCAGCCAAAAGATGCGTTTCGACTTTTCGGGTATGGTCTCAGACGGTATCGAACTCAGCATTGAAAGCCAGAACTCAGAAGAAAGTGCTGTTGTTGACCAAGCAGGTAAAGAATACTTGCGTGTCAAACGCGAAGGCGATGTAAACAACGACGCTGAGTTCATCGAGCACGTTGTTACCAACTACGTCCAGTTTTCTGGTATGAATTTCCCACACATCATGGTTCCACTAATGGAACAAGAACAGATGATGATCAACTGTCAGCGCCCTCTTGTTATCTACGAGAGCATGGAAGTTGAATTTGAACGTCTCGATTTATGCAAACCAGAAGTTGAATTCTCTGGCGCAACGTTCGATGTAGACGGAAAACGTGGTGTCGTAACCCTAAACTTTGCTTTCAAAGAAGGCGAAGAGATTGTCGGTACTGGCGTAAAACGCATGGTCGCAAGTGGCTTAAAGCCATATGATCAAGAAGCGGTTAACGATCTTGTAGATAGATTCAACGCCCGTAAAGAAAGTTTCCTAGCCGAAGACAATAAAGCAGCATAATTGACTCTGTAAATAATTCTGAAAAACGCCCTTTTAAGGGCGTTTTTTATTGAAGCAATGCAAATCTAAACTCCACCTATTCGCGTCACTTAAATCTCTCTACCGTAAATGCGGGCTTTTAGATTACATCAACCGCGTTTCCTTGTAGATGGGTCTTTTACTAGAACGGAGTAGAGATAATCACAAGCATCACTTTCATTATAAAAAGCTTGCTCTGAATTACGTTGGCCTCTTTCACTGTAGAACACAAGCCACTTACGACCCCTGTTTTCCATCGCGTATTGTTCAAATGGGGTTTCTCCACTCAAAGCATATGAAGAGCCATAAATACCAATACTATGTAACCTTTGACGTAATTCTTTTTCGTTCATAGTCCTCTCTCTATTGGCGTAATACCCTGTCCAACTCAATAAATAAAATTTTCGCCTGTGATTTTATGTCTTCTGGTATAGAATAATTTTTTAATAGTTTATCTACAAAAAATCTCAAGCCCATAAAAATTTCAGATCCTGTCGCTCCCCCCTCCAAAATCTCTCGAAGAGTCTCAGCTATATGAGTATGTCCAATATTTTCTAGTCAAAAAAAATCAATGTATTAGTTTCTTTATAGTGGTCGTACATAGTACTCCAACCTAATTACAGATTTTTAGAAAAGTCACATGAGTGTCAATAGATGAGAATATGCAGCCTCCTCACTGGTAAAACTCTTTTTCTCGAATTTTTTCCCTCTTTCACAATAGTAAACATGCCACTTTTTGTAATCAAAGAAAACCACAAACTTATCGTCTGGTAATTCCTCGTCAAATGTATACATCTCCGAAGGGATTCCCTGATTGTTCAATCTATTAATCATCTCTCTCCGATCCATATCTCTACCATCCTTAATAGACCTTGAGGCACTTTTATCCCTTTTGCCAAATTTGATACGTGTAATCAATATTTGAACTAAAACGTTGCTCAAAAACTTGATGTAAATGACTAGGTAGTTGAGGGAAGGAAACATCACCTGAAATATTCTTATGGATTATTGAAAGGTGCACTGTATCGACTCTATCTATTAATGCCTTGTAGAGTTCACCACCACCAGAAACGTATACATGGTGTGTAAGTTGATTAACTTGCTTGAGTGCTGACTCAATACTTTTGAAATACATTACATCAGGATCACTTGAAACCCTTTCTGAACGTGTCACTACTGCGTACTTTCGATTAGGCAACTTACCCATAGATTCAAATGTCTTGCGACCCACCAAAAGCCATTGGTTGTAAGTCATAGCTTTAAATAGAAGTTGCTCGCCGTTGACACGCCATGGGATCTCCACCCCTGCCCCAATTACTCGATTTTCGGACATTGCGACCATTAAGGATAATTTCATCTTTGCTCCTCAGAGGTTAACAATGCTTTGCTAGCTGTACTTTGACATTTTGTACTCTAAGTTCGCTTTCACTGGGGGCCATTCCGAATTTAAAATAGAGAAAACCACTGTGTCTCTATAGCCGCCATTCGGTAACTTCTGGTGATTTCGTAGCACGCCATCCTGCTTGGCTCCCAAGCGGCTGATTGCTGTTCTGGAAGCGTGGTTATGCCAGCTAGTTCGAAACTCAACAGCAATAGCATCCAAACACTCAAAGGCATATGCTAATAGCAATAACTTACATTCTGTATTGCACGAGGTGCGTTGGTAACTTTGCCCATACCATGTATAGCCAATTTCAACTCTCTGATGTACTGAGTCGACATTACACAAGCGTGTCGACCCAATAATATCCCCACTCAACTTATCTATAACAACAAATGGTAAAGACATGCCTTTGGATTTTTGCTCAAGAGCATTTGCAATGTAGCTATCAACGATTTCCGTACTAGGTACGGATGTAAACCACAAGTTCCATAATTCTCCGTCTGATGCTGCTTTAACTAGAGCAACTGAGTGATCTTCACGTAACGGGATAAGCTTTACATTTTGAGATTCAAGCTCAACTTCTTGCAACCACATTTTACTTTCCTTATATAGTAAACCAAAGTTCGCTTTTTACTGATAACCATTTGATTATCAAACTAATACTTATCACCATCTATTTTTCTGACGGGAAGGCTATCTAGAATTTCTGACGTAGTCATTCTCATATTTATTGCAGTAATTCTGTCTTTACATTTGGCAGTTGTAATGTAGTGAGTTACACAGCCACATAAGCCGCATCGATGAAACTCAACCTCTTTATCGCCCCATATATAGAAGAGCGATATTTCCTTTTCAAATTGGATTACTACATCTTCCGAATCAAAATAGGCCCAGCAGGCAGAGTAGCGCCTGCAAATTGAACAGTTACATTGTGCGACTTCATTAGGGATGTAAAGTGTGGTGATTTGAACATTCCCACAATGACAATTAGCTTTCATCATGCTGTCTTTTACGTCGAAATGATTCTATTTCATGCATATAAAGCGTATTAGTATCTGCAGGACAGATAATCTCCTAATATTTTAACTTTCTCGACTCAACTTAGCGCCATTCGCGCCGAGTTTTGTTGTAAGAGGATTGACTTGCGGCCAAGTAACTTCGCTGATGTGCATTTCGGGAACAAATCGGCGAACCCTAAATTCTCACGAAACAGGCGTATAGCCGACGGGAGTTACCCATTTTTAGTCCGATACTTCATTAGGTAATACTCTCCTTGACTGTCTCTCTCTTTTGACTCTCGGGCAAACCCTTTTGATTCATAAAATCTTATTGCCGCTTTATTATTTACCATGCATTTTAGGCTAAGGTCCTCATACGTAGACTTTACTGATTTAAGTAACTCGCTACCAATCCCTTGAGAGTGCGAATCGGTAGATACGTATAAATGATGGATAAAGTTTTCCGGCTCCCATATTGAAATGAAACCAACCATCTGCCCACCAGAGAAAGCGACCAAGATCCGCTCACCTTGAGTGTCTTTATTGAAATCACTAGTGCTAAAAGCACTCGTATCTAACCAAGTGAACGTAGATTTTCGAGACTCCAAATAGATCTCACTCAACTCACCGTGGTACTTATCCTGGTATTCTTTGATTTCCATTTATGTCTCTTTCAACGCAAACGCCTAGGCCAAACCATCAATCAATAGAATCCCCTGCAATATCGAAGCGCATATCACTTGCGTAAAATTCAAAAATGAGTCGCTAACGTTTCAGCATGCCAGTTAACAAGCTGACGCTGTACGTCCCTCTGCCTCATCTTGATCGATGAAAGCGTCTTCTTTGGTTTTTACCCAGCGTACAATCTGGGCGATTGGCCAAATCATGACTGAAATAATGACCAGCTTGGAAATAATAGACACAAAGATGAGCTCCAATATTTGGCTGACGCTTTTAATACCCCAAAACCAAATGAAGTAACCGATCACCGTAAACAGAAGCACGCCAACTAGCGTGGAGAAAAAGCTTCTAAACAGGTAGAACTTTCCATCGACATTGTTCTTCCACCATGCCATTAAATTGATGTTTACCATTGCGCTCACCGTTAATGCAACCAAAGCTCCCCAGTAAACATCAGGCAATGAGCCTAGGATTTGTTTGAAAGCCGTTTGCTCGGCAAAACCTTGCGGCGAAGGAAGGTAAATGACTTGGCTTAAAACCACATCGAAGAAGAACTCACATGTTAATGCGCACAGCAGCAGGAATGTAGCCATACTCTTCCCATAGATTTCTGTCACTAAATTACTTAACAAATAAATCAGCGGGAAAACAATCAGTGATGCCGAGCCTTCAATTGAACCCACTTTAAATATTTTGTAGGTAAATAAGTCACTTGATACCACCGCGACCATATAAAAGGCTGACACGACTATCAGTATTTTATAGTGAAAGAAGTTCTCTTGTTTATTTCGCTTTACTTCCATGTCCATATTGAGAAATGCCCTAAATCCGAATTCAGTTACGTTTGAAACAAAAGTAACAAGCTATCACGATAGGATCTCAGGTTTGACTAGTTGCACTTGTTTCATTTTGTTACGTGATCTGTTCATGATGGAGTGGCCCCCTTTCCTAACGTAGAAAGGGGGCAGATCTAATGAAAGCAAAAGGTATGGTTGGTTTTCTCGTCCAGCGAGCTTTTGAACAAAATAATGCTGTCTAACTCAACATTTTTCTAACTCAACATTGAAAGAAGTGCTTGCAACGGATGCTTAACCTGTTCGTTTTCAAAACGCTTCACTTGACTTCGACATGAGTAGCCAGTAATTAGGCACCTATCGATTGCCAGATTGTCTAAGCTAGGCTTCCAACTCAGCCCGTAGATATCTTTCGACATTTGTAGCTTATCGGCTTCGTGACCAAAGGTGCCCGCCATGCCACAGCAGCCAACGGCAACAGGTAACAAATTCGCACCGAAATGAGCAAAAATTTCGCCCCATTCTTTTTCGGCATTTGGCATCTTGGTTTTTTCTGTGCAATGAGACAACAAATGCCACGGTGTTTGATCATTGGCATCCATACTCGGCATTTCAGCGAGCTTAGGCTGTAGCCACTCATGGACATTCAACACCTGAAATTCTCCACGATCCTCCGCCAGTATTTCTTGGTATTCGTCGCGGTAACATAGAACCAACGCAGGGTCGACGCCAACCATAGGGATTCCCAACTGAGCAAGCTGATTGAGAAACTCTGAGCTGTCACGCGCCGTGTCAGAAAACTGCTTTAAAAAGCCTTTAATATGCTGAGCTTTGCCATTGGGTTTAAATGGCAATACAACCGGAATTTTTGAGAGTTTGTGCACGAGGTTAACAAAGTCTTCAACCACCTGCGCATCATAAAAGCTGGTAAACGGGTCTTGCACCACTAATACATACCGACTTCTTTCACGTTCTGGCAGCGTTTGTAAGGAAGCTAGATCAAACTCTTGAGTTGGCATTTTTCGCTTTGCTAGCGCAGGGACCGACAACAACGGCATATCGACATACCCAACCGTGGAAGCCGTAACTGACTTAGTCCAAGACTGTTTTAAAACGCTATTCACCAGCTTGGGTGATTTCGCCATGATGGGCAGTAAGCGTTCAATATGAGCGACGAGGTAATCTTTCACTGGCCTTTGATAACGTGAGTGATACACATTTAAAAAGCGAGAGCGAAAACTCGGAACATCCACTTTAATCGGACACTGACTCGCACAGGCTTTACACGCTAAGCAGCCGCTCATTGCTTCATAAACCTCGTGCGAATAATCATATTCGTGACGTTTATTGGCTGTGTTGCGCCAGCGGTCGAGTAACTGCTTAATAGAGAAAGAGCCATTCGAGCTTTCTTTCTCTAGAGCCAAAATATCGGTGCCTTGTTCACTCAGTTGTCTTAGCCATTCTCGCACCAACCCTGCTCTTCCTTTGGGCGAATGGCGCCTGTCGCTGGTCACTTTCATTGATGGGCACATTGGCGAAGAGGTATCGTAGTTAAAGCAAAGCCCGTTGCCGTTACATTCCATCGCGCCTTTGAAGCTATCTCGGACCTCTATGTCTATTTGCCTGTCGTAAAAACCGCGTTTGGTGGCACTGACTTTAGCAAGCTCTGTATTGCTATCTAAAGGCATACAGATCTTACCTGGATTCATTTTATTTAACGGGTCAAAGGCCGTTTTTACTTTTCGCAGTTCATGGAACAGAGCTTGCCCAAAAAAATCTGGTACATATTGTGAGCGGAACCCTTTGCCATGCTCTCCCCACATCAATCCGCCATATTTTGCGACCAACGCAACCACTTGATCGGATACCTCGTGCATTAATGCTTCTTGTTTAGGATCGCAGAGATCCAAAGCAGGCCTAACATGCAATACACCAGCATCGACATGACCGAACATACCGTAATTCAGTTTTTTGCTATCTAATAGCGTGCGAAACTCCTCGATAAAGTCCGCTAAATTCTCCGGCGGAACACAAGTATCTTCAGCAAAAGCGATCGGTTTTGCTTTTCCCTTGGCGGCTCCCAACAAACCCACCGCTTTTTTTCGCATTGCGTAAATACGTTGAATGCCTACCAAATCATTACAAACTTGATAGCCAATCACCCCTCCTTGTTCAGCCTCCATCATTTGTTCCAGTTGGCTGATTAATTGGCTTACTTGCTGACTCACCTCTTCTTCGTTTTGCCCAGCAAACTCTACGATGTTGATGCCTAACAGTTCCTTATCTGGCACGTCTTGCAACAAATCACTAACCGTATGCCAAACAATATCTTGTTTAGCTAGATTTAATACGTTGGAATCTACCGTCTCGACTGACAATGCCTGCGCTTGTACCATGACGGGAGCACTGCGAAGCGCAGCATCAAAGCTATTATATTTAACATTGACCAGCGTGCGAACGTTTGGAATTTTAGTTAGGCTCAACTTAGCTTCGGTGATAAAGGCAAGCGAGCCTTCCGATCCGCATAGTATTCGTGCTAAGTCGAGTTGGTCGCTTTCCGGATTGTAGGCATTTTTCAGATCGTAGCCGGTGAGAAAACGATTAAGAGGCGGAAAACGCTGTTCAATCTCACCGCGACTCTCACGACACACTTGCTGACACAGACTCAACACTTGGCCCGCACGCTCCCCCTGATGAGGCAGCCCATTCGAGCCATCTGTTTCAAAAATAGACCCATCGGTAAACACCGCTTGTAATGACAATACATGGTCCGACGTTTTGCCATATTTTAGAGAACCTTGCCCTGATGCATCGGTATTGATCATTCCGCCCAATGTGGCGCGATTACTCGTAGATAAATCAGGAGAAAAGAAAAATCCATGCGGCCTTACTGCATCGTTCAGTTGATCCTTAACGACACCGGCTTGCACTCGCACCCAACCTTCTTCTTGGTTCACTTCAAGAACTTTATTCATGTGCCGCGACAGGTCAACCACAATACCATTGTTAAGAGATTGGCCGTTTGTCCCCGTGCCCCCCCCTCTCGCTGAAAAAGTTACGCTGTTATATTCGGGTTTTGAGCTAATCTTATTGAGAAGAGTGACGTCTTGGGTCGATTTAGGCTGCACCACCGCTTGTGGTAATTGCTGATAAACGCTGTTATCCGTAGCAACGGCTAATCGGCTGGCGTATTCAGTTTCTATATCGCCGCAAAAGCCCGATTCGTTTAGCTCTTTGAGAAAACGCTTAATAACTGGCGCGATATCAGATTGTGTTTGTAGTCTTGGTAACATTTGCATCCTGCCTGCCAATACTTACTTTCGGTATTGAAATTAGAGTCGATTTGAAATTAATCTTTGAATTTCGTCACTTTACAGCATTTGAAAAGGTGATCAAATCAGATTGTCAGTGCCACAATAATAGATACGCACCTCTGATATGGCTGGGCGACCAAATCAGATCAGTCTTTTTGAAAATACAGCTTGATTAAGTAGGCCAACGATGAAAAAAAATAAGATAGTCACGACAGAAGATATTCTTTTAAAGCTATGTCAGTCGGTCTCCGGCGTGTTGAGTTCCGCCACTGGGTCCCAAGTGTCCTATTCCGCTATGGTACAAAAAATAAGTAAAACAAGTTTAAAGCCCGACTATGGCTGTTTTGTCTTATTCGATGGTGGCTTCTCTGGGCTGGTTGTGATCAATTTTGCTGCGAAAGCCGCGTTAGAGCTCTATACAAATTACATGCGTAATATGGGTATTCCAGAAGAAGAATTGGCAATTCTTCACACTTCCGATGAGGTCGGCGACGTGTTGGGCGAACTCATGAACCAGTTAGTCGGTGATTTCACCAACCGCATCAGAAAAGAGCTGAAAACCGATATTACCCAGAACCAACCTAAAATGCTGTCGCTGAACAAACAAGTCATCTTATCTGTTGACACTAACTTAGATAGGCCGCAAGTAAGAAGAGTGACCTTCTCAACGAGAGGTAACAACATTTTTTACCTTGAGCTAGCCATGGACAAAACTGAATTTATCCAACTTGAAGAGTTCGAGGTCGATGAAGATGAAAGTCCAGATAGCATCTTAGAGCAAGCTCAAAAGAATCATAACGCTGAGAAACAAGCCAAAGTCGAAGCAAAACCTGACTTATCCGACGATTTACTGGATGAACTTGGTATATAAATCAACCTACACGCAAAAGGCGCCAACGCGCTCGCCTCTTGCGTGTAGAGCTTAACACCGTAACTTATATAGCTATAACCTGCAGTGTTAGCCTAAATGAACGCATTCGATGACAATGCCCCATGTTCTAGGAAACGATTACTTCAATCGTCTAATTTTGGTAAAATATCATATAAAACAACCAGTAGAAAAATCACTCATTACTCTATTCATTTGCTGCCCTTTCCATTTTCATCGAAAAACGTTAAACTGGCTGACTTGATTATTGATATGCCTAGCCCCATCGATGGATAAACAAAAAGCCCTTAAAAAAATCGCCAAATGCCTAGAATTAGGTAATTCAGCCAACGTAAATGAAGCAGCTAATGCCATAAAGATGGCTCACCGCTTGATGCTGAAGTATGGCCTTGACAAAGACGATATCGAATTTATCAAGATGGGCAAAACGCAATCAACACATCTACTGCCTGCAAACATTGGCTCGACTCTCCTTCGTGTCATACGTGGCATCAATACGAAATTTGGTGTTGAAGCAGTATTGCTTAACCACAAAGGCCTCAAACGAGTCGAATTTATTGGCGAGGCTGACCGAGCAATATTTGCGGCCTTTGCCTTTGACATCATTTATCGAGAACTGAATGAGCACACTGGCAAATTTAGAAACAGTTTCGCCGGCACGGGGACTTCTTCACTCGAAGTATCAAGACGAGTAAACTCATTTGTTTCCGGCTGGGTTGAAGGCGCTTTAGAAAAGTTACCGATAATCGCACCTGACGATGAATCTAACAATAAAATTAATAACTACATTGATAAAGAGTTCGAAAATATCGATAGGGAAACCTTCAAACAACAGCTGAAAGAAGCCATGAAAAATATCACGGCGGATTACGAAGTTGGGCTGAAAAAAGGCCGTAAAGTCTCTGTCAGTCGTCCAATCGATGGTGCCCAAGCCCCAAAAATGCTCCGTTAACGAGTTGTTGTTGATAGCGAAAGTTAATACCGAAAGCCCACAGCGCAAGTTGCAAAGGTGCTTTCAGTAACTAAAGGCCAACAGATAGTTCGTAAATAAAAGCCGTGAGTCTCTGAAGAAAAGTTATAAACTAAAGCGCTAGTTATAGCTTTTCTATCACACCTACCAATCATCCCCTCTCTTTCTCCCTTTTGGCGTGCGATATGCCAACATATGAATACAAAGTTAGCCTACCTGCTTCTGATTGAGTCATAATATAGTTTTGGCGGTTAGCCTAATTGATGGTGGTGTTTTGAAACGGATTTTCATTCAACTTTTGGTATTAACTAGCTTTATATACAGTCATACCTTGTTGGCCGATAGTATCCAATCGCTAATGCTGCAGGCGGAAGAGCATAAGCCTATAGCGCAATACCAACTCGCCACGCATTATGAGCAAGGGAAAGAAGTTCCAGTTGACCTAAGTAACGCGTTCTATTGGTATAAACAAGCCGCCGAAAACAACTATACCCCGGCAAAGTTTAAAGTGGCTGATTTCTATTTAAATGGTCGCGGCACCAAGAAAAGTATCCCTCAAGCACTCTTTTGGCTCACAGATTTAGCCGTCAAGGGCAATGAAAAAGCTCAGCTAAGCCTTGGTAGAGTCTATGAAAGCATTACTCAGTCACCCTCCCCTATTGATATGGCCCAGCTTTGGTATCTCATTGCATCTGAACAAAATCAAGCCGCTGAAAAGGCGTATGCAAAAGTATTAGAAAACAAATATAACGCTCGGCGCGCAAAACAAATGACCTACATTGCCCAGCTCAATGCCATCATTCCTGAAGATCCTGAACTTAACGTTCAGCTTAAACCAACACCGAAATCGACTTTCGCACTCAGTTTGGTCGGCCACTCAATAATATTTATAATCGTCGTATCTCTTTCATCGCTGTTTCTGTTGAGACGCAAAAAGCTAGCACGCCCTACAACTCAGGCCAAACCCACTATCCAGCCTGACCATCAAAAAATAATGACTGACCAAGCCAGAGTGATCAAACAACAGAAAAAACAACTTGAAACTCTATTCCGAGAGCTCAAGAAACGCTCTACAAATTCACCTTCCTCCCCCCCAACTCAAGAAGGAAAGCCGAACAAACTACAAATGGCGTGTGCAGTCCTTGGCTTCAAAACGGGCCAGATTCCTGACGAAAAGAAAATTAAAACTCGTTTTAAACAACTATCAAAGGTTTATCATCCCGACATGAACGGCAGTGAAGATGAGATGAAACGATTGAATGCAGCGTTTAAAATCGTCGTGACATACAAAAAAAGTAATCCGTGATTGTCTACGGGAGTAACAGATAGGTCTACGCAAGTAACAGATTTGTTTACGTGAACAACAGATTGCCTACATGGGTAACATGTGACAACGATCCTGCCAGAAAGGACAACCACTTATCTAAAATCGGCTCTAGTACACAAAATTGAGCAAGCAATCGATCCCATTCTCAATTGACGCCCTGAGTGTTAACCCAAGTTAAATACCTATGACATAATTGAGTTGTAATATCATGGAAAACATCAAGATAGAGGGAAGATATGTTTACAATTGAAGGAGTTTGTGACTGGTGCAAAAAGCCTAGCCTGTTAAAAAAACACGATTATTTGGATGGGAAATCAAACCTATCTTGCAAGCAATGTTACGAACTCGCGGTACTCGATGTCCGACAATTTAACCTCGGTGAATTGGAACAAATCAAACGAGAAGCTCAATCTACACCGGAACACTAACGAGTCGCCCCCCAACGCCTTTGAAAACAAACCCGCCTAAGGCTCAACCACTTTGAGATACGGCCTACGTGTGTTTTAAGATTGAGGGCTTTAGATCCTAGAGCTTCCCAAACATCGTTAAAAGGTAGACAGACCTCAAAGCTAGAAACATTAACAATACTTTTCCATGACCTCCAAATCATAACTTTTTCCTCGGTATGAATAGATCTCAGACTCAATGGCTGTCGTTTTAAACCCCAGCGAATGATAACAACGCTGCGCTGCTCCATTTCCTACAAATACGCCTAAGCTAAAGCGTTCACTCCCCAACGTTTGAATAGCTCGAGCCATCAGTTGCTCTAGCATAACTCTTGAATGGCCTTGCCCGCGGAATCCTTCCGCTATATACACTCGACAGATCCAGCAATGTTTATCCGTTTCCTTATAAAGCTCAACAAAGCCTATATGATTCCCATCGACTACATACAAGAAAGCAAATACTTCTGGTTTTCTGACGTGCTCAGCGATTTGCTCAATGGTGAGAGGATACTGGTAAGTTTGCCCACTCCAGTAAAGATCAAGGTCATCGTTGTTTATCCATTGAAGTAATTGAGGGTAATCTGCTTTCATAAAGGGCACCAACATTGCTTATCTCTTTATATATCCCATTAATATTTATACAATAACTTCACAGCAATTTCTATTCGATTTACTTTTTCCAAATTAGTTCTTGTACTGAAGATAAAAAGGAACTACTGTTTATGCGTACAGTATGTTTATAAGGACAGTATTTATGCACTCATCACAGCAATATTCACCACAGCCTTATTTTCCACAACCTTATGTGCCGCAAACTAGCTCGCTACAAAATAAACCCAGCTACCCTGGTAAGTTTCGCACCTTAGATCATACTTTCATTTCGCAACTAGAAACACTTTCCGAACAGGACCAGTGGATTTTACTCACAGCCGAATGCCCAAGACTCAATCATGAACAGCTTTCCCAATCAAAAGTGAGCTTCAACAAAATCATCCAAATGAAGCCTTCGCATTCTCAGTCAGAGCTGCAAATTGTCATTAGAGCTATTAAAGCGGGTAACGCTAGCGCGGTCGTCGCTTCGGATAACATCGAGTTGGTCAACCAAGGTTTGTTAAAGCGCCTAGCCAAACGCCACAGCTGTGAAGTTTTCTTTGTTTGACACAGTATTAGCAATACCTAACGAAGCCTGTGGCTTAAGCAAAAGAACTGTCATCGAGTCATTACTCTGATTTTTATATACAGGTGAACACGCCCAAAGCAAACGTTTGCTTTTTACTGGCGACTTCTCATAGTTCTGGTATTATGCGTCATACTTGAAGCTTTCAACTAAGCACTGCCTTAGTTTCACCCACGATTTTAGATAGGATTATGTCGATGAATCTCGCTGACCAAGTTCTCGCCGTTAACGATGATCTGCCCATCCGTACTCATAAACCTGTACACAGCGGTAAAGTTCGCTCTGTATACTGGTTGAGTGAAGAAGATAGCCAACGCCTTATCAAAGAAAAGGGTTACGATGTCGCACCCAATGCGCCACTTGCCATCATGGTTATCAGCGATAGAATCTCAGCGTTTGATTGCATCTGGCACGCAGAAGGTGGCTTAAATGGCGTTCCGGGAAAGGGAGCAGCTCTCAACGCTATTTCCAACCATTGGTTTAAATTGTTCAAAGATCACGGTCTTGCAGATAGTCATATTTTAGATATACCGCACCCATTCGTTTGGATCGTACAAAAAGCGAAGCCTATTAAGGTTGAAGCGATTTGCCGTCAGTATCTAACGGGCTCAATGTGGCGAGCATACGCAAAAGGCGAACGCAATTTCTGCGGCATTGACCTCCCTGATGGCTTGGAAAAAGATAAAACCTTACCAGATATACTGGTTACCCCGTCCACCAAAGGCATTTTAAAAGGGATCTCAGGTGTTCCTGAAGCCGACGATGTGAATATCAGCCGTCGTAATATTGAAGACAATTTTTCAGCATTTAACTTCTCAAATACAGAAGATATCGATCTATACGAAAAGTATTTGAAGCAAGGGTTTGGTGTCATTTCTCAAGCGCTTGATGAAGTCGAACAGATTTTTGTCGACACTAAGTTTGAGTTTGGTTACGTCAATGATGCCCAAGGCAATGAAAAGCTCATCTATATGGACGAAGTGGGCACGCCAGATTCATCGCGAATTTGGGATAAAACCGAGTACCAACAAGGAAATATCGTCGAGAATTCTAAAGAAGGCTTCCGCCAATTCCTTCTCAATTACTTCCCCGACCCAGATATTCTATTGGACAAAGATCGGATGCCAGAACGTGAAGCCTTAGCGAAAGACAATGCGCTACCACAAGAATCACTCATGGCTCTCTCGCGTACTTACATCAATATTGCTGAAAAAATTACAGGGCAAGAAATCTCCATTGCCGGTAACCCAAAAGCAGAAATCATTGAGATCCTAAAAAGAGATTATGGATTAGTGGATTAGTGGATTAGTGGATTAGCGGATTAGCGGATTAGCGGATTAGCGGATTAGCGGATTAGCCATATTTTTACGCTGAAACCCACATGATCGATATGCCGGCTTCTTAGTCGGCATTTTCTAGCCCAAAATGCAGCTGTATCTAAAGAGCTAAAATCGCCTTATCTGGAAGTATAAAACGGATAGATCTCTGTCGGGGGCTCCAGCGATAGAATAATGGGCCATGCATAAGAATAAATCACTCATCTATAAATAGATTAACTTTTATGGCCTGAATATTTACTCACTAACTTCTCTAGTGATAATGCTGGATCAAATAGATAACCTTGTAGTTCATGGCACCCTAGCTCTCGTAATCTATCTCTCTGCTCAACATTTTCGACGCCCTCCGCTACTATGTTCAACCCCATAGATAGGCCAATTAATACAATTGTTTTTATTAGGGTATCATCATGTTCATTAATGCCTATACGCATGACAAACGCCCTATCTATTTTGATCTCTGTTATCGGGAAAGAATTTAGATATCGGAGTGACGAATACCCTGTCCCAAAGTCATCTAGGGATATACCAAATCCTACCTCATGTATCTTAGACAATACTGAGATTACTTTATCTAAATCTTCAATAATTACATTCTCCGTTATTTCGAACACGATAGAACTAGGTTGAGTGCTTTTTTCTTTCACCGTTTCCATAATCATGTCGTAAAAATCGATGTGTAATAATTGTATAGGCGATATATTGATTGATATCTTGATGGGATCAGCTGCTGCAGCGTTAAACTCATGAAGTCCATCACACGACTTTTCAAGTATATATTTCCCAATAGAAACAATTAACCCTGTTTTTTCTGCTATACGAATAAAATCATCAGGTCGTACGGAACCAAGTTCAGAAGAATTCCAACGACATAACGCCTCAACGCCAAGGATTACCCCCGTCTTAGCCTCTAACTTCGGTTGGTAATATATAGATATTTCGTTGTTTCTTAGTGCATGATGTAGGTTTTCTTCAATAGAGAAATCGTATTGAACCTCGTCATTAATTTTATGGTCATAAAATAGAACCTGCCCTTTACCTTGCTCTTTAGAGCGGTACAAAGCGATGTCCGACTTGGACAATAAATTGGAAACTGTATTGCCATCGGTGGGAAATACAGAGACACCTATGCTACATGTACACATTACCACCGTATTTTCCAAAACAAATGGTTCGTCAAATAATCCTTTAATCAAATCTGCTTTTTCTTTTGCTTCTTCCTTCGAGGTAACTTGAAATCCGAATACAAATTCATCACCGCCGAAACGTGCCAGTACATCTTTTTTTCCACATAACTGTTTAAACTTATTACTAACAGATTTTAAAAGCTCATCGCCGACATGGTGGCCATATTTATCGTTGGTACGCTTAAAATCATCCAGGTCTACAAATAAAACTGCATAATACTCTTCAACCAGTTTGCTTAGCTGTATCCCTTTATGTATATTTTCTTCTAGCATGGTACGGTTGGGAATTAAAGTAAGCGTATCAATCATAGCCAATTCACGTAGCTTTTCTCTACTTTCCTCTAGCTCTTTGATATTTTCATAAATGCGTTCTTGATAAAGAGAAAATCTACGACCTATGAATTTACTTGCTCCGATAGATAATATAGCCAACATCCCAGTTAACATCACCAATATAGAAAGTATACGATATAACTGCTCCTGATTATTCCGTTCTAACTCAAGAACTTGTTGGTTTATTATACTTTCTATATCTGAGGTAAATACGCCTGTGCCGATTATCCAGCCCCATGGTTCAATCAACTTAATATAACTAAGTTTATCTGGGTTGCTGAGTCTTTGGGGCAAATAAGGGCTATCGTAACGAACAAAACCGGACCTCTCATCTGGATTAGCTTCAAGTTTCTCCTTAAAGAGGTTAAGTAAAGCTGCTTCTGTTGTTCCTATTATGCTTTTATCTTTATGTGCTAAGCCTTTTCCTTCCATATTCATGACAAATACATAGTTGTCATTTCCATAACGTAGTTCGGTTAACCACTTTAACATTCTATTCTTAATTTGTTCTTCTACATCAGCGGCATACTCCCCGGTTCCAATGAACCAATCATAAGGAGCAAAATGTTTTGCATAGCCAATTTTCTCAAACTCCAACTCTCCATGACCCGGCTTTCGATACCACCACCGATAAAATGCGCTACCATCTTCTGATGCTTTAATTAAATCGATATGCTCCTTGACGATGAATTTTCCCTTTAGATCCTGCACACCAATTTTTGAAGTACCCTCAATGTGGGGTAATAAAGGGTGCATAACGTTAACGCCATCCATTTGGAAAATAAAATAATACCCCCTACCTTCATTAAAACGGACGTCATATAACGCTTTTCGTATCAAATTAGTGACTTGCTCTTTAGGTCGATCTGGATTTGCATTGTAGATACCATTGACTACAGCGTAAGCCTCTTCGACGCGATATTTAATATCTAGTTTTAGAAGTTCAATGGTTAAACTTTTTTCATATTCAAGTTGTTGATATATATTATTAATTTGATTTTTTATAATTTTCTTTTGATTGGTGACAAAATCTTGTTGTAGGCCATTTAACAGATCTTGTGTTCTACGATTCTCCTCACGGATCAGAACCACGGCAATGATGCACATAAATATAAAAATTAAAGCTGCAGGCAATATTTGGATGCTTCTCAAAAGCAAACGTTCTGAATCTGATGTCGCCTGATTATTCATGTTTATCGAAGCCACCGAATTGTATTTGAAAACCGTCATTCCCGTTTATACACATAAAGTGTAGTGGATCTCTCCACACTATCCATAGGCAAGCAATGCGATCAGTTTTTGAATATGAAGATATCGTTCTTTGGTTAAGGGGGGGAGTTTTAGATAGAGGGTGATTAAGTTTTAGATAGAGTAGTGCGGATTGATAAAGCGAAGCCTAACTCCAAAAAGAAAAAGCCGAGCATTACTGCTCGGCTTTCTAATTAACCAGAATTCTTATGAAGTAGAATACGTTACGTAAAGTCTAGTCAGATGAACTTTCATCACTATCTTCGTTAGATTCAGTTTCGTTTTGTTCAGGTTTGTCAGATTCAGATTCGTTCTGTTCAACGTCAGGAGTTGATACTTCCGATTCTGGTGAATCATCGACACCCTCTTCATTTAGCTCGCACTCTTCGACTTCGTCGATACGCTGCAATCCCACTACATTCTCGTCTTCAGCAGTACGAATCAAAGTAACACCTTGAGTATTACGCCCAACTTGGCTTACTTCTGAGACACGAGTTCGAACCAAAGTACCAGCATCAGTAATCATCATCATCTCATCACCTTCGGCAACTTGAATCGCTCCGACAACTGGGCCGTTACGCTCTGAGACTTTAATTGATACTACACCTTGGGTCGCACGACCTTTCGTCGGGTACTCTGCTAGAGTTGTTCGCTTACCATAACCATTTTGCGTGACGGTAAGAACGTCACCATTATGTGATGGTACGATAAGAGAGACAACTTGATCTGCGTCTTCCGTGAGTTTCATACCGCGAACACCTGCCGCTGTACGGCCCATCGGTCTCACTTTATCTTCTGCAAATCGAACGACTTTGCCAGCTTTCGAGAACAGCATAATATCGCTTTGACCGTCAGTAATATCTACTCCGATCAACGAATCGCCTTCACGTAAGTTGACTGCAATCAAACCGTTAGAGCGAACATTAGCAAACTGATCAAGTGAAGTCTTCTTCACTGTACCATCGCCTGTCGCCATAAAAATAAACTTGTCGTCGCTGAACTCTGACACTGGCAAAATCGCGGTGATACGCTCACCTTCTTCCAGAGGTAGAAGATTAACAATCGGTTTACCACGTGCGGTACGGCTAGCAAGCGGTAATTGATACACTTTTAAGCGATACGTTTTACCGTGAGTAGAGAAACACAGAATATGATCATGAGTATTGGCCACCAGCAAACGCTCGATGTAATCCTCATCTTTCATTCGTGTTGCACTCTTACCTTTCCCGCCACGACGCTGAGCTTCGTAATCACTCAGGATCTGATACTTAACATAGCCTTCATGTGACAGCGTCACAACAACATCTTCACGAGCGATTAGCTCTTCCATGTCGATATCGTGACTAGCAGCAGTGATCTCGGTACGGCGAACATCACCAAACTGTTCACGAACGGCTTCTAGCTCTTCGCGAATCACTTCCATCAAGCGTTCAGTGTTAGCCAGAATGTACATCAGCTCAGCAATTTCTTCCAACAACGCTTTGTATTCGTCCAAAATCTTCTCATGCTCTAAGCCTGTTAGCTTTTGCAGTCGTAGATCTAGGATAGCCTGAGCTTGTTGTTCAGTAAGGAAATACTGATTGTCGCGGATGCCATATTGCTCTTCAAGCCAATCAGGACGTGCGGCATCGGTGCCAGCGCGCTCTAACATAGCAGCAACATTACCAAGATCCCAACCGCGAGCAGTCAGTCCAGCTTTTGCTTCTGCTGGCGTAGTTGCACGTCGGATCAACTCAATGATCTCATCTATATTGGCAAGCGCTAGCGCCAAACCTTCTAAGATGTGTGCACGGTCGCGGGCTTTACGCAATTCATAAAGTGTTCTGCGAGTCACCACTTCACGGCGGTGGTCCACAAAACACTTGATCATGTCTTTCAGGTTAAACAACTGAGGTTGGCCATTGTTCAGGGCAACCATGTTGATACCAAATGTCGTTTGCAGCTGTGTTTGCGCGTAGAGGTTATTTAGAACAACTTCACCAACAGCATCACGTTTACACTCGATGACAATACGCATGCCATCTTTGTCCGACTCATCGCGCAAGGCACTGATGCCTTCTACTTTCTTGTCTTTTACAAGTTCAGCAATTTTTTCAATAAGGCGCGCTTTGTTAACTTGGTACGGGATTTCCGTAACAATAATGGTTTCTCTACCATTTTTTTCTGTTTCTATATCCGCTTTTGAGCGCATGTAGATTTTGCCACGGCCCGTTTTGTACGCGTCAACAATACCCTTACGACCGCTAATAAGTGCGGCTGTTGGGAAATCAGGGCCCGGAATGTAATCCATCAACTCGTCAATGGTAAGATCTTCATTACCAATGTACGCCAAACAGCCATCAATCACTTCGGTTAAGTTATGAGGCGGAATGTTGGTCGCCATACCAACCGCGATACCAGATGCACCGTTCACAAGCAGGTTAGGCACCTTCGTTGGCAGTACAGCAGGAATTTGTTCCGTGCCATCATAGTTTGGCACGTAATCTACGGTTTCTTTATCTAGATCAGCCAGCAGTTCATGGGCAATCTTCGCCATGCGCACTTCGGTATAACGCATCGCCGCGGCAGAATCGCCATCGATGGAACCAAAGTTACCCTGCCCATCAACCAACATATAACGTAGGGAGAATGGCTGAGCCATACGCACGATCGTATCGTAAACCGCGCTATCACCATGTGGGTGATATTTACCAATGACGTCGCCGACGACACGGGCAGATTTTTTATAGGCTTTATTCCAATCGTTACCAAGCACATTCATTGCATAAAGTACGCGACGATGTACTGGTTTAAGGCCATCACGCACGTCAGGCAGAGCACGACCAACGATAACTGACATCGCATAGTCTAGGTATGAACCTCGAAGCTCATCTTCAATATTTACGGGTGTGATCTCTTTCGCTAGATCGCTCATAGAGCTGTTGTCCCTCTACATTTTGATCGCATATTTGATACGCATAAGGTATGAAAATATAACACAGATTGATGAGCTTCGGCATTACTTTCCCTAGCCTTTTACTAACTTGTGAGCATTGTTTAGACCTGATTGTTGAAATCTTAATCGAACTCGCTATTAGGCATAACTAAGTGGTCAGATTTCATGCAAAATTACTGCTTAGAAATAATATTTGATAACCCTGTTTCACTTAAGTATCGCAGGATATCAAGATACCGTTATAATGCGCTTAAATTTGGACAACCATGTTTACTCGTGTGAGTGCGGAATCAAAATATGACTAAAACGCAAAACGTCGATCCTAACGAGATCAAAAAATTTGAAGAAATGGCATCACGTTGGTGGGATTTAGATGGCGAGTTTAAGCCTTTGCATCAAATCAACCCACTAAGACTGACTTATGTGTTGGATAATTCCGATGGACTATTTGGTAAGAAGGTATTAGATGTTGGCTGTGGCGGCGGTATCTTAGCGGAGAGTATGGCGAAAGAAGGCGCGACTGTCACTGGACTCGACATGGGAAAAGAACCCTTAGAAGTCGCTCGACTACATGCTCTCGAAACGGGTACGAAACTCGACTATATCCAAAGTACAGTTGAAGATCATGCAGACGATCACGCTGGCACTTATGACGTCGTCACTTGTATGGAAATGTTGGAGCACGTCCCTGACCCACTATCCGTCATTCAATCTTGTGCTAAGTTGGTCAAACCTGGTGGTCAGGTCTTTTTTTCAACGTTGAACCGCAACTTAAAATCCTACCTGTTCGCTATCGTCGGTGCTGAAAAGCTGCTAAAAATCGTTCCCGAAGGTACCCATGAGCACGAGAAGTTTATTCGACCAGCAGAACTTATCAAAATGGTAGACCAAACACCGTTGCAAGAAATGGGAATCACTGGCCTTCAGTACAACCCTCTCACTGACAGCTATAGGCTCGGGAAGAATGTTGATGTGAACTACATAGTTCATACAACTAAGCAACAATAAACCACGAAAACGTCAGGTTTATCACATTTCGAAAGCGGTAGCATATGACCACCGCTTTTTTAAACAATTTGCGTGCTCTATATCCAATTTTAAATCATTTCTTTTCGTGATCAATTTAGATCAAAGATCAAGAATTTTTTTTTTGTTATTGGCTACTTATGCGACGGATTAAAAACGTAAGTTTTATACAATCAACCCAGCCCTTTTGTCAGAAGTTAGTATCCACTTACTGTTTTTTTTCATTTCTCTAGTTATCCACAACTCTTCCCATTTCTGTGCCTTGAAAACAAACCTCAATAGCACTATCTTGTAACTCATCAACTGGTGCACCCCCATATATTGTGCCTATACTCCAATATATGCCCAGAATTAGTTTGATAAGCCTGCTAGAAATTTATAACAATGATGCAAAAACACGGCTTAAATGAGAGTTACTAGGGAAATAAAGCAAAATGAACCAAAAACTTACTGTCACTAAGCGTGATGGACGCAAAGAAAGCATTGACTTAGAGAAGATACATCGAGTGATCACATGGGCTGCTGAAGGCCTGACTAACGTATCTGTATCTCAAGTAGAGCTAAAAGCCCACATACAATTTTATGATGGTATTACCACTTCAGACATTCATGAAACCATCATCAAATCAGCGGCTGACTTGATCTCAGAAGAAACACCTGACTATCAGTATCTCTCAGCCCGACTTGCCGTCTTTCATTTGCGTAAAAAAGCTTATGGGCAGTATGAACCACCTGCTTTATACGAGCATGTATCTCGTCTTATCGATATGGGTAAGTATGACAAGCACCTGCTAGAAGACTACACACATGCAGAGTTTGTTGAGCTCGACGCGTATCTCGATCATAGACGCGATCTCAACTTCTCCTACGCTGCTGTAAAACAGCTCGAAGGTAAGTACTTCGTACAGAATCGTGTATCAGGCGAAATCTACGAAAGTGCGCAGTTCCTATACATGCTAGTTGCGACATGCTTATTTGCGAAGTATCCAAAAGACTCTCGTTTGGATTACATCAAGCGCTTTTACGATGCGACTTCTATGTTTAAGATCTCGCTCCCGACGCCAATTATGTCTGGTGTGCGCACCCCGACTCGCCAATTCAGCTCATGTGTATTGATCGAATGTGGTGACAGCTTAGATTCTATCAACGCAACCTCTAGCTCTATCGTTCGCTATGTCAGCCAACGTGCTGGTATTGGTATTAACGCCGGTCGTATTCGCGCACTAGGATCTGAGATCCGTAATGGTGAAGCTTTCCACACTGGCTGTATCCCATTCTATAAATACTTCCAGACGGCAGTAAAATGCTGTTCTCAAGGCGGCGTTCGCGGCGGTGCAGCAACTGTTTTCTATCCTCTTTGGCACGGTGAAGCGCAATCTTTATTGGTATTGAAGAACAACCGTGGTGTTGAAGAAAACCGTGTTCGTCATATGGATTACGGCGTTCAGCTAAACAAACTGATGTACTCTCGCCTAGTACAAGGCGGAAACATCACCTTGTTCTCTCCGTCTGACGTACCTGGGTTATACGATGCCTTCTTTGAAGATCAGCAAGAGTTCGAACGCCTGTACGTTAATTACGAAAACGATCCATCGATCAAAAAAGAAAGTGTGAAAGCGGTTGAGCTATTCTCACTGCTGATGCAAGAACGTGCATCGACTGGCCGTATTTACATCCAGAACGTTGACCACTGTAATACTCACAGCCCGTTTGATTCTAAAGTTGCACCAGTACGCCAATCAAACCTATGTTTAGAAATCGCCTTGCCGACTAAACCACTGACTAACGTTGAAGATGACCAAGGTGAAATTGCACTTTGTACTCTCTCTGCCTTCAACCTAGGTGCGATTAAATCTTTGGATGACTTTGAAGAGCTATCCGATCTAGTTGTACGTGCTCTTGACGCACTATTAGATTACCAAGATTACCCTCTACCAGCGGCACGTAAATCAACCATGAACCGTCGCACCCTTGGTGTTGGCGTTATTAACTTCGCCTACTACCTAGCGAAGAATGGTAAGAAATACTCAGATGGCAGCGCAAACGGCCTGACACATCGCACATTCGAAGCAATGCAATATTACTTGCTCAAAGCGTCAGTCAACCTTGCGAAAGAACAAGGCAAGTGCCCATCGTTTAATGAAACAAACTATGCCAAAGGTTTGCTACCTATCGATACCTATAAAAACGATATCGATCTTGTGTGTGATGAGCCACTGCATTATGACTGGGATGGCCTACGTGAAGAGATCGTGACACACGGCCTAAGAAACTCCACATTGACCGCCCTAATGCCGTCTGAAACTTCATCGCAGATATCAAACGCGACGAACGGTATTGAGCCACCACGTGGTTACGTCTCTGTCAAAGCCTCAAAAGACGGCATTTTGAAACAAGTTGTTCCTGAATTCACAGAATTGAAGGATAATTACGAGCTGCTTTGGAACATTGGTTCTAACGATGGCTATCTGCACTTAGTCGGCATTATGCAGAAGTTTGTAGACCAAGCTATCTCAGCGAATACGAACTACGATCCAAATGTTTACGAAAGCGGCAAAGTGCCAATGAAGAAACTACTGCAGGATCTACTCACCGCCTATAAATTTGGCGTGAAAACACTCTACTATCATAATACTCGCGATGGCGCGAAAGATGAGCAGAGTGGAGACGTGCAGACACCGGATGAAGACTGCGAAGGCGGCGGTTGTAAGATCTAAGAGATCGCAACTGTCGTAACCATTACAGCAGCGCGATTTGGCAATACATATTAAAACGCCCCTCAGATGAGGGGCTCTGAAGGAATTGAGACAATCATGGCTTACAGTACATTTTCTCAAAACAAAAATGAGCAGCTCAAAGAACCAATGTTCTTTGGTCAATCTGTCAATGTAGCTCGCTACGACCAACAGAAATTCGAGATTTTCGAAAAGCTTATCGAAAAGCAATTGTCTTTTTTCTGGCGCCCAGAAGAAGTTGATGTGTCTAGCGACCGTATCGACTACAATAAACTACCAGAGCATGAAAAGCATATTTTCATCTCAAACCTAAAATATCAGACGCTACTTGATTCGATTCAAGGCCGTAGTCCCAACGTTGCCCTACTGCCACTAGTATCACTTCCAGAAGTTGAAACTTGGATTGAAACTTGGTCTTTCTCTGAGACGATTCACTCGCGCTCGTACACACATATCATTCGTAATATTGTGAATGATCCAAGTGTTGTCTTTGACGACATTGTGGAAAATGAACACATTCTCAATCGTGCTAAAGACATCGCACACTACTATGACGATCTTATCCAACTGACGAACGATTACCATCGCTATGGCGAGGGCACGCATTCAATCAACGGCGAAGACGTCAAAGTAAGCTTGTACGAATTGAAGAAAAAGCTCTACCTATGTCTAATGTCAGTTAATGCTTTGGAAGCGATTCGCTTCTACGTTAGCTTTGCGTGTTCTTTCGCTTTCGCTGAGCGCGAGCTAATGGAAGGTAATGCGAAAATCATTAAACTGATCGCTCGTGATGAAGCGCTGCACCTAACCGGCACTCAGCATATGCTGAACTTGCTGCGTAATGGCCAAGATGACTTTAGCTTCATGCAAATCGCAGAAGAGTGCAAACAAGATTGCTTCGATCTATTTAAAACTGCTGCTGAACAAGAAAAAGAGTGGGCTGGATACTTATTTAAAGACGGTTCTATGATTGGTCTGAACAAAGATATTCTTTGCCAGTACGTAGAATACATCACCAATATCCGCATGCAAGCAGTCGGTCTACCTGTGGCGTACCCTGAAGCAACCTCAAATCCAATCCCATGGATCAATGCGTGGCTTTCTTCAGATAACGTTCAAGTGGCTCCACAAGAAGCTGAGATCAGTTCTTACCTTGTTGGCCAAATTGACAATGAAATCAATGCCGATGACTTCGAGGGATTTGAACTCTAATGGCGAAAATTCGCATCAACAACGTTATCTTTATCGAGTCTAACCCCTCAAATACGCTTTTAGAAACAATGGAGCAAGCGGGTCTAGAAGTTGAGTATAACTGCCGAGATGGACACTGCGGGGCTTGTCGGTGCGATTTGCTTTCAGGTGAGGTTGAATATACTGGGTTTGCCATGGCATACACCCCTAAGAATAGTGTATTACCTTGTATATGCCGAGCAAAAGGTAATGTCGAGCTCTCTAACGTCATCTATCGCCAAAAAGAAAAACAACAAGCTTAACTTTTAGGGCGCTGTTCCTCTGCGCCCTATCTCTTACCAATTTCAAGTCAGTTTCCGGCTAAACAAGTCGATGGCCACGTCTTAACACGACTTAGCTATTAAGCTATTAAGCTATTAAGCTATTAAGCACTATTGTCCATGAACTCAAAATCGCTGTGAATTAACAGGGTTATGTTTACTCTGGATGACTCACCTTCACTTTAGCCGGGTATAAGTAGCGCTTCAAAAGTACTTGATATTGCTCGGTGCCTTTTACGGCCTCCAACGCGTCGGCAAACCGCTGCGTTACCTCTAGCGAACTACCTTTACGAGAAAAAGCGATGTAAGCTTTTTTGGTCTTCACTGGCGTACCTAATGTAATGACCTGATGTTGGTCTCGAAACATATAATTGAAGCCGTAAATATTCATGATCCCTAACTCAGACCTCTCTTTAGCAATCATGTTTACTAGCTGTTCTGCCGCCGCGACTTCATGCTTTTTATACATAGGATTATCCACCAGAGCTCCATATGAAAACCCTCGTTGAACCAGTAGCATTCTGCCTTTTAAGATTTCATCAACGTCTCCACTAAACTTGATATCCCCTTGATTTTTAACATTGATTAAGAAATGAAACCTAACTTCAGAAATCTTATTTTTATCAAGATAGTACAAGAATTGTTCTCGCTCCTTTGTACGGCTAATGTACAAAATGGCATCTACGGCTCCATCTTTAGCGTCTTGCATAGCACGCTTCCAAGGTAAACTATTAAACTGCACCGTGTATCCTGCTTGCTTTGCTGCGAGCTTTACTAAATCAATATGAAACCCATACAACTCTCCCTCCACACTTTTCATTTCGTAAGGAGAATAATTTTCATTTCCTCTCGCTATTGTTAGCACTTGTTGAGCCCCAGTCGTAAAGCTCATCAACAAAAGAGAAGGTATTAGATATTTAGACAAAAACACACTAACTTACCTACAAAAGTAACGATAGATCATTGATATAAATATAGACGAACAATCACTCGATATCATATACACAGCTCTACTGAATAACGTATTCGTGTAAAAAGTCAATCTATAGTGATCAACTAAAATAGCGAAATAGGAATTGAACAATCGTAGTAGGAACTGAACAATAATAGTAGGAAGTGAGCAATCGTACAAAACTCAAGATAAAAATAGAGCACCTGCTTAAAGTAGCAGGTGCGAATGAGTCGATAGTAAATCTTGGGAATGTTTAAAACACAGCGCTAAAGATGCTGCTTGGCAAGCTCAATCAGCCTTGTAAAAACTCGTCGGCAGTCATCACCGAAATAGGTTTATCCGCAATTTCCCTCCCGTCATCATCAAGCAACGACAAGCGATAACCATTAAAGCTTACGTGGTTGCTCTCTGGTGGAACTTGGTGCCATAAGGAAACTACATCTTGTCCATCACTATTAAGTGTTTCTCCTAATAGGACTTTTTGACTCGCAACCCTGTACCAAACCAGTATTTTAGATTGACGCAACATCGGCTCAGCCTCCTTAGAAAGTGCATACAACGAGTATTCAGTGTATGCGTAAAAACTGCCGATGTGAGGCTTAAATTTAAGACAAGTGACCACGAGAATTGAAAATCATCGGCTTAGAATATAGATCGATTAGTTATTATAAATAAATTTTCAATGGAAAAAGTAATAAGCCTAATGATTCATGACGTTAACAAAAAATGTTATAACATCACAATTTGACATCCAATTAAAAGTCTGAATTTTTGTTCTCGTTATCTTCATAGCATGCTTGCAGGAATATGCATCTGTTTACCGATCTCCAACGACAAATACTGACTAAACGGTGATTGATTAGATAAATAGCGTCTCAGCATATCGCCAGCAATCGTTCCTATTAAGGACTTTTGGTCCTCTTTGGAAAGCGTCCGTCTGAAGGCCAAAGATTGCCCCCACTCCCCTTCCCTAGCCGACAAGACCAATGTGAAGTGTTTATCGGTTAACTTACCTGTCACTAGCGCGATATCACTGCTGCACTTATCACGTGTCGCACCAGCCAGCGCAAACGTAGCGGCAAGCTCATCTTGTCCACCGTCACCGACCACCATGTCATTAGACAAGACCCAACAATGGCCGCAAAACTGGTTTACCTTATCATCTGACTGCAGCCAATGCGTCAACCAACCTTGCGTGGCCTGTTCAGAGACGGCAATTGTCATTTGTTTTTCATCAAGGAGATCACCAATATGCGACAGCATTGAAGCATCAGTCGATACCACCCACTGCTTAATATTGTCATATACGACCTTCTGTACTTTTTTTCGATTCAAAGTGTCTTGCTGAGGGCTAAACAACTTAACTTCAATATAAGGCATGTACGAGCGGTAACCCAATTGATAACCTTCAGGTAAATGAATCTTAGACAATATCTCTGAAAGGCCAGCCTCAGACATTCCCAGTGTATACAGTTTATTGCAACTCTGTCCCTGGGTATCTGGGTAGCGTAATTTCAGATCCGGTAATATTTGGTTCTCAACCATGAGGAAAAACTCCGATGGCACACCGGGAGTAAAATAGAACAAACAATCATTGATTGTCATTTTAAAGCCGCACGCCGTACCCACTGGGTTGTCAATGATCGTACTATTTTCCGGTAGCATAGCCTGCTTCTTATTACTTTCAGGCATAGCGATCCCGCGCTGTAGAAAGAACTCCGTCATACGAGTTAGCCAAGCATCAAATAACACTAAGGGTTGATCTGCAGCCTTTGCCGCCGCCTCCGCACTCAAATCATCGCTCGTTGGCCCGAGTCCACCATTTACAATCACAACATCACAGTTAAAGCTGAGCATCATGAGCTCTTCCGTTAATACAGCCAAACCATCGCCAACTGTCGCTCGTTTGTGGAGAGAGAAACCCTGTTCAAAAAACAAACGGGATAACCATGCCGCATTCGTATCAACAATATCGCCATGCAGTACTTCTTCCCCAGTACTCAACATCGCTATTTTTATCATATTTTCGTTTCCTCCTAGATCTCAGAAATACCCATTAACCCTTACATCTCAGCTTGATAGCAGTATCTTTGCAATGGCTAGACACACTTCTTTACCAAACTCCGGTAACAAGACCATATATTGAACATAACACCCACTTTTTAAATAAAAAACGATAAAACTGTTTACCACTCACTAAAATTTTAAATGACAAATATCCATCGAGCTGATTTTATTGGATAATTGAACAATCTAAAGGATTAGATTTACCATATGGAGTGCTGTGTGTTTAAAAAAACTCTAACGGTCTTGACCTTATCGTTGTCGGCTAACGCTCATGCGTTAGACTACAACTCTTATTATCCCAACGAGTTTAACTTGAACCCATATAAAAAGAGCGCGGCTGCCTTGCAAAACTCCCCTCAGCCATGGCTATATGATGTACATTTCGCCAACTTAGCCGACGACTCCGAAGATCCAATTCAAAATGAGCCACAAGAAATACCAGAATACTTCCAGATCAAAGAAACTCCTGATTGGGAATACCTAAAATCACAAACATATACAACGCTGGGCCTAAGCGTTGTCACATTAGGCATCATGACATTATTGCCCTCTTCAATTACTAAGTGGGAAGAAGACAGTCGTGACATTAGCGATTTAGGTAATAAATGGAAGAATAACGTATCCTCAGGGCCAGATTGGGATAGCGACGAGCACTATTTAAACTATGTCATGCACCCCTATTTTGGCGGCGTGTATTACACCGCCGCTCGCCATGCTGGATACGATGAATTTCAATCATTCCTATACTCCGCCTTTCTCTCGACATTTTTTTGGGAGTATGGTGTGGAGGCTTTTGCGGAAGTCCCATCTTGGCAAGACTTATTTGTCACTCCGTTTTTTGGCGCAGTGACCGGTGAGTATATGTTTGAGAAGGAGCAAGAAATACTCGCGGATGGTGGTGAGGTGTGGGGATCAAAATATTGGGGGGATGTGACCCTATTCATACTCAACCCTATCGGACATATCGACGCTTGGTCTAAAGAAATGTGGGACGGAGACGCACAGTTTCAGTTCACCAGTTCACCTTGGGCAAATAACCCCGACGCACACAGCTTCGCTATTAAGTCTGGCGCACACCAAGACAGCATTTATTATGGGGGCGAAATTAAGTTCACGTTTTAACGTTGAGCTAAGTTTTGCGAGTCCCTAAGTGGTTAGCTTCTTAGAATATGAGCAAGGTCAAGTTTACGTTTCTCCTTCCTTCTAAACTTACAGCAAGAATAAAGAATTTTAGAGCGGAGGACGAAACATGAAAAGCACCTTTATCGTGAATTTCGTCGGGACAGCAACATCTGCGACGATTAAGCAGCTCGCAGCCTCGACTCATGACAACGGCGGAACTTGGCTAGTTAGCAAGATCAATTTTATTGACAACCAAGTGGCTGCAGTGATTAAAATCGAGCTCCCTCAAACGCAAGTCGAGGCCGTTAGGCACGCTTTTGAAACCCAGCCAAATCTGTTAGTGCAGTTTGCTAATACCGCGTCACAAACCGAAGAACAAGATCTAGTTTCTCAACTTCGCTGTCAAGCCATCGATCGCCCTGGGATCGTCAGCGAGATCACCGAACTACTTAAACAACACCAAGTGCATATCTTGGACATGGACTGCCAGCGCGTCTTTATTGCCGATGATCATGGAGTGGCATCGAATTCCTTTACCGCCAATCTTGCCCTTCGCTTCTCCCCACATACTTCCGTAGAGGCAATAAGCCAAGAGCTAGAATATATTGGCATCGAAACTAAGGTCATCATTCAGTCGTAAGAGCTGTTGATAACCTTATTCGATAAGTTTATTCGATAGAGTTAAAGCCGCTTAACGAACGCCCCATTGAGATAGCGAACGTTTAAAGTCAGAATAGTCAAATTCGTTCAACTTTTGCACGTTGCCATTCGTACGACGACAATAAACCGACGGCATTTTCAGGCCATTAAACCAATTCAATTTAACCATGGTATAACCAGCGCTATCCATAATGTGCAGACGCTGACCAATCTCTAACGGCTCTTCAAAGCTAGCCACACAAAACTGATCGCCAGCCAAACATGAACAAGAGCCAATCACGTATTCATGTTGTCCTTGATCAGAGGCTTCTAGGATTGATGCTGGTTCATTGTATATCAGTGTATCAAGACGGTGGGCTTCTGTTGCTGAATCAACGATCGCTGTCTTCATACCGTTTTCAACAATATCGACGACCGACACCACAAGATCTGTGGTTTTGGTGACAATCGCTTCACCCGGCTCTAAATAAAGCTGTACGCCATGTCGGGCAGAAAAAGTTTTTAATGCTTCTGCTAGTTTATCGATCTCATAATTAGGCCAAGTAAAGAAAACGCCACCACCGAGGCTAACCCAATCCAGTTTATCGAGATGATGACCAAACTTGGCCGAGATATCGTTTAGAAGACCAATGAATGAGTCTGCGCTTTTATTCTCACAGTTCATGTGAAACATCACACCATCAATACTTTCAAAGGTCTCGCTATTGATCTGATCAACCTGCACACCCAGTCTAGAAAACTGGCGAGCTGGATCGGCAAGATCCTGGCCGGCACAACTCACGCCCGGATTAAGCCGTAAGCCCAAAGACGCTTTTTTCTCAACAATGTGGCGATAGGCAGCTAACTGGCTTTGTGAGTTAAATATCATCTTGTCACAGATATCTGCGACTTCTCTAACATCATCTTCGCTATAACCAACACTATAAGCGTGCGTTTCGCCACCAAATGTTTCGTGGCCTAACTTCACTTCATATGGCCCGCTGCTTGTCGTGCCATCAAGGTAAGGTTTGATAATGTCAAACACCCCCCATGTTGAAAAGCACTTTAGCGCCAATACAAGTTTCACCCCAGAAAGCTCTTTCAAACGTTTCGCTTTTTCTAGGTTTTCAACCAGCTTGGCTTCATCAATCATGAAATAAGGCGTTTTAAGCTCTTTGTTTTGCATATCCATCACTCTGAAATTCGACAAAGCCGATGTAGACAACATCGGCTTTGGGATTTAAACCACATCAGCGGGCCTAATTCATTACACAGAATATAGACCCGAAGCGAATTTATTTTAAGATTTTAATATCAGGCTGACCAACTTCCAGTTCCTGAACATGCCAATCTAGGCCAATGCTTGGCATCGTTTCTAAGAACGGGTCTGGGTTCAATTGTTCCATGTTGAACACGCCTGCTTCCGCCCACTCGCCACGGAAATATTGCAGTGCTGCAGTAATTGCCGGAACACCAGTGGTGTATGAAATCGCTTGATGCTCTACATCCGCATAAGCCACTTCGTGATCAGCGTTATTGTAGATGAATACGCTGCGCTCTTTACCGTCTTTCTTACCTTGAACCCAAGTACCGATACACGTTTTACCCGTGTAGCCAGGAGCCAAAGAGGTTGGATCTGGCAGCATCGCTTTCAATACATGCAGTGGCTGCACTACTGTACCGTCGTGCAGTGTTAGAGGATCAGGGCTAAGCAGACCGATATCACGCATACAGTTGAAGTAGTTAAGGTATTGGTCTCCAAAACCCATCCAAAACTCAATGCGTTTCGCGGGAATAAATTCTTTCATCGAACGAACTTCATCGTGCGCCATGGAATACACTTTATGAGAGCCCACTAGTGGGAAATCAAACTCAAGCATACGAGAATGACAAGGAACTTGTTTCCACTCTTCATTTTCCCAGTAGAAAGAATCACCTTGGATTTCTAACATATTGGTTTCAGGATCAAAGTTTGTCGCAAACTTCTTACCATGGTCACCAGCATTGACATCCATCACATCAATGCTATCAATCTCATCAAACAAATGCTTCACCGCATGAGCGGCAAATACGCTTACAACGCCCGGATCGAAGCCCGCACCAAGAATGCCAGTAATACCCGCCTGAGCAAATTTTTCGCGGTAGCCCCATTGCCAATCGTACGCTTGTGGCACTTGTTGCCCTTCAGAGCAAAGGTCTACAGCAACCGATGTATCTAGGTATGAAACCTTAGCTTGATAACAAGCTTCCATGATGCTCATGTTAACCCAAGGAGGTCCTGCGTTAATGACCAGATCCGGTTTCACTTCTTCGATAAGTGCTACAAGTGCGTCAACATCATCTGCGTTTACCGCGCGAGCTTCTAACTTCTTCGCAGTATCTTTTAGATTATTACGACCTTTGATTGACTCAATGATCTTTTCACACTTACTTATCGTGCGTGAAGCCAGAGTAATATCGCCCAATACATCGTTGTTTTGTGCTGCTTTATGCGCGACTACCCAGCCAACGCCACCGGCACCAATCTGTAGAATTGCCATTATATCTGTTCCTTTATTTCGCTAGCTCAGAAGCTAGTGTAGTAATTTTTTCTAGTAGAGACTCGAAGTCTGACGCTTTAAGGCAAGGGTTCAGAATCGTAAACTTCAAAGCAGTATTGCCTGCAATAACCGTTTCACCTAGCACGGCTACACCGCGAGTCAAAGCTTCAATGCGCACTGCTTGGTTTAACTTATCCAAATCAGCACCATTCGCGCTGTTCACTCTAAATAGCACGGTAGACAATGAAGGCTCTGCCAATAACTCAAAGCCAGAGTGGGCTTCGACCATACGAGCAACACTTTGAGTCTGCTCTAGCAAGTGATCGTACATTTTACCTAACGTATTTGGCCCAACATTTTGCATTGTCATGAAGACTTTCAATGCATCGAAGCGCTTCGTGGTTGAAATGGATTTATCAACCAAATTTGGCAACTCATCGTGCTCTCGGTTCAGATAATCTGCATGATGTAGTAGGAACTTAAAGTTCGCTTTGTCCTTCACCAACAGTGAACCACAGCTAATTGTTTGATAGAACAGCTTATGGAAATCAACACTTACTGAACTTGCACGGTCAATGCCACTCAAACGGTTCTTATGGCTGCTCAATATAAGCGCGCCGCCATAAGCGCCATCGACATGCATCCACAAGTCAAATTTATCTGCCGCATCAGCAATCGCATCTAGGTCATCAATCGAGCCATGATCGGTAGTGCCTGCCGTACCGACTATCGCAAACGGAATCAAGCCATCTTGTATCGCTTGCGTAACAACAGCGTCTAGCTGAGTTGCGTCCATCGTACCATCTGCATGACACGCTACAGGAAGCACCGCTTTTTCGCCCAGCCCCATCCAAGATGCGGACTTGTGCACGGTAAAATGAGAGTTCTCAGAACAAACAATACGCAGCTTATCGGCATAGTCTGGCAAGCCTAGTTTTTGAATCGAATGGCCAGACAGTTTATCGGCAACCCAATCACGAGCTAGCATCAGCCCCATTTGGTTACTTTGCGTGCCACCACTGGTAAAAATGCCGTCTGCCTTGTCGCCCATCTGATAGGTATCACAGAGCCAATCGACAACTTTTTGCTCCACATACGTCGCAGAAGACGCTTGATCCCAGGAGTCCATCGACTGATTCAATGAAGCAATCATGGCTTCAGCAGCAACGGCTGACATTAAAGGAGGTGTATGCAAATGCGCGATACAGTCAGGGTGTTGAACGAATATTGAATTCTTCGCCACTAAATCCGCAGTTGCGTCGACAACATCACACAGATTAGCCGTTTGGTTATTAAGATCCACAGCATTAATTGCTTGTTCTAGCTGTTTAGGTTCAATCCCAGAGTATGGGGCGTTAGTTTGTTCAAATACGTCTTTCATCACCGCAGTGGTGTGGTTCATCACTACAGAAAATTCATCTGCGCCAGTCTCACCTGTGTGGATAAAGTGCTTACGCCACTCTTGGCTATCTGAAGAAGGTTCACGCGTTCCTGCACCAGCAGCAATCATCGCGTCTTCTAGCACTTTTAAGGCGAAGTCAATTTGTTCAAAAGTGATGATCATCGGCGGTAAGAAACGAACGACTGACCCATCACGGCCACCTTTCTCTACCATCAAACCGCGTTCTAATGCTGCACGTTGAATCGCTAACGTTAACGGCCCATCAGATTCAGGCTCACCAAATTTGTTCATTGCACCATTTGGATTACGGATCTCAACGCCTAGCATCAAACCTTTACCACGAACTTCCGCAATGCAGTTTACGCGCTCTTGAATACGCTCTAAACCTAAACGAAGATATTGACCTGCTACTTGTGCATGATCGACTAATTGATCACGCTCAATAATCTCAAGGGCTTTAGCGCCCGAGACCATGGCCAGTTGGTTGCCACGAAACGTCCCAGTGTGCTCGCCTGCCTTCCAAGTATCGATTTCTTTGTTAAACACCAGAATCGACATCGGCAAACCGCCACCAATGGCTTTGGACAAACATAAGATATCTGGCGACACACCCGCTTCTTCGAAAGCAAAGCGATGGCCTGTTTTACCCACACCACATTGAATTTCATCGAAAATGAGCAAAATACCATGCTCATCACAAATGCGACGCAGCTCTTGTAGCCAAAGTGCCGGTGCTGGAATAACACCACCTTCACCTTGTACTGGCTCAACGATGATCGCAGCAGGCTTCATAATACCCGCTTCATCATCGTTTAAGAGGCGTTCCATATAACGAATACTTGCTTTGGCTCCGGCTTCACCGCCTAAACCAAACGGGCATCGTAGATTGTATGGGAATGGCATGAAATGCACGTCAGACATCAGCCCTGTACGGCGTTCTTTCGTACCCAAGTTGCCCATCATTGCCATGGTACCGTTAGTCATACCATGGTATGCACCGCGAAACGCAAACATGGTATTGCGGCCTGTCGTTTGCTTTGCAAGTTTAATCGCGGCTTCAACGGCATCGGCACCAGACGGACCACAGAACTGAATAACAGAATTGTGTGCAAACTCTGCTGGAAGAAACGCTTTAACTTTATTGATAAAGTTAGCTTTCGCATCTGTCGTGATATCAAGTGTCTGGTAAGGTAATCCAGAATCGAGCTGTTCTTTGAGCGCTTGATTGATTTCAGGGTGATTGTAACCCAAGGACAGAGTACCTGCCCCTGCTAAACAGTCGAGAAAGATCTGGCCGCGAGTATCTTCAACCAAAGCACCATACGCACGCTTAATTGCGATGGGTAGGCGGCGCGGATACGAGCGCACATCGGATTCATGTTCAGCTTGATCAAGTAAAGTTTGATCTGGGGTTAAGTCATAGAGACCTTCCATGATAGGAACGTCTGCAGAAAAGTTAGCGGCGATATTGTTGTTATCAACGTCAAAGACTGTGCTCATTTTGATTACCTTGAAATATCAAATGATTTATTCACTTACACGCAGTGAGCGATTCAAATTATAAATGTATATAGGAAGCTTCCGACGTACTCACAAGCAGCCAGAATAGGAAGTCATCAAGCTGACGACTAAAAATTGTCAGTTTCAAGGTTCAGTAATATTACTGGTATGAAGTACTGGGCAACTAGGAAGTAAGGTGCTGATTGTGGTGTGTAAGTTAACTTTTTTCACTGTTGGGTTTCCCATTAATACGCAACTTTGGTGCAAAAACTAAAGCAGCGCTAGTGTCCCGTCTACCGACAAATGCTCGTCGATACCTACCCTACGCAGTATCACCATCAGCGTGAATCATCACTGCGCGTATCCCCCAGAGTTTCATGCGCTACACAGCCTCCGAGATTGCGCGAGAAATTATCATAAAAACAAGCACCATGGCAACACTTTTTACCTAAAATCCAATAAAAATCGCTCACTTTTTAACCGAAAATACAAATAAAAAAGGCGGACTCTAAGTCCACCTTTTTTACGCATTTACAATGTAAACAAGTTGTTAGGTTTTACGTTTAGGCAACGAACCATGTAATAATAGGTAACCTAGAACCGCCGCAGTCGTGGAACCCATTAAAATTCCCAGTCTTGCGTAGGTATCGTATTCTGGGTTGGCCGAGCCAAAGGCCAACGATGAAATGAAGATAGACATGGTAAAGCCAATCCCGCAGAGTACAGAAACTGCAAAGATATGAACAAAGTTCACCCCTTCAGGTAACTTCGCTATCCCCATTTTAACGGCCGCCCAACTGAAACTAAACACACCGAGCGGCTTGCCGACAACCAAACCCAATGCCACCCCTAACGGAAGCACAGAGGTTAACCCAGATAAAGATACGCCTTGTAGCGAAATACCTGCGTTCGCAAAAGCAAACAAAGGCAAAATCCCAAACGCCACGTACTTGTGCAAACCGTGCTCCATGGTTTTTAGAGGGGACTTCCCGTCTTTGGCCCCTTTAAGAGGAATTGCAAAACCAATCACTACCCCAGCTAATGTCGCGTGTACGCCAGATTTGAGTACCGCAGCCCACAGGATCGCTCCGACAATGATGTATGGTGTCAGGCGAGTCACATTCAGCGCGTTTAGGATAAACAACAAAGCCGTCATCAAAAAACCAATCGATAGAGCAACAGTTGAAAGATCGCTGCTATAAAATAACGCGATAATGATGACCACGCCTAAATCATCAATAATGGCTAATGCCAGTAAGTATACTTTTAAACTGATTGGTACTCGGCTTCCTAACAAAGCCATAATACCCAATGCGAACGCAATATCGGTTGCGGCAGGAATCGCCCAGCCTTGGATAGCCTGTGGGTCGTTGATATTAAATAGCACATAAATTAATGCGGGGGCCAGCATGCCTCCAACCGCAGCGATTGCGGGGAAGATAGCTGTTTCTCTCGACCGAAGCGCGCCTTCAATTAACTCTCTTTTTACTTCTAATCCAATCAGCAAAAAGAACACGGCCATCAGGCCATCATTGATCCAGTGAGACAGAGACATGCCAAATAGATAGCTATGCAACGCGCCTTGGTATACATCATTTAAAGGGGAATTAGCGACCATCATGGCAATCGCAGCGGCAATTACGAGTAGTACTCCTCCTGCTGATTCCATTTTGAAAAAGTCACGAATTAGCTCGCCCATTTGTATCGCCTTATGGTTATTATTGAATGAAACGATGAATAAAGAATATAACTGAATGCAAAGCTTTCCAAAAGCTCAGAAACTCATTTCTACCAATAATTGTTGTAAGTTTTTCTGACACTAAGCCTCAACAGGTGTAAGGGATTACCTATAAATTAATAGCACAGCGCAGGTAGAAATATCCAATTGAATTGAAATAATTTCTCACTTTTAAGATTCAAATACCAAACCGAGCACAAAGTCGCATAAAATACACTTTTCACCACCCAGCAAGCTGAAACTTCTCAAGGCGGATGCGTACCACTGTGCTAATGCACTCGAATTGGTGAATAAAGAAACACGATTATATCGCGTCTTTTAACAGCCTCATCGGGCTCATCTTGACTAAGCGTAAAATTGGGATTGCGCCCGCCAATAGCAATGATGCCATGATAACGCCGACTGTCGTCATATATTGGGTCAGAGAAAAGTACAATGGCATCGACCAACCAAACGACTGCCGAATCACGATATCCACCATGAATTTCGCCAAAGCGAGTCCAAGTGGCATCGCAATAAAAATCGATAGCAGGCCAAGAAACAGCAGCTGCGCGCCTCCCATTAGAGTAATTTCCTTTATCGAGAGTCCAAAACAGCGCAAAAGCGATAGATGGTATTGCCGGGAGTTTTCCCCAGCCAAAGTGGCAAAGAACAAACCAAAGACCGCAATCACCAGTGTAATGTTACCTAAAGTGTCAGCGACATCGAATGTTCGATCGAACAGTTGCATCGCTTTTCGGTGGATAGTTTTACTGTCGAACACACGGTCCGAACCCAAACCAAAATGTGTCTCGATGCGCTTTTTCAGCTGCGCCGAGTGACTGGCTGCGGATAACTTCAAACCCAGCGATACGCTGCCACTATCATGGAAAGCTTGTTGCCATGTTTTCTCCGACAAAATAGCTTGGTTATAGGGGTTGCCATAATCAAAGTAAATACCGACAATTTTCCAGCCTCCCGCTAACCCACCATAGAGACTAACGGTTTGACCTAATTGTAGAGACAAGCGATTAGCCATAGACTCACTGATCATCACAGACTTGCCATGATCGAGCAAATACCAGTAATTCGGTAACGCTTCTTTAACCGGAATCACGCCTTTTTCACCGTCTGAGAACCCCGTGCTTATCACTTGCAACGGGCCATGGGGTGTCAGTGTTTCTTTTTCATGGCGTTGCCAAACCTGAGCGATATCAGGCTGGCTTTCCAACCACGTATTAATATTTTCCGCTGAATCCATGTCTGGATATACGTACAGATCCGCTGCCAGCCGTTGTGACAACCAAGCATCTGTCGTATGCCTGAAGCTTCCAACCGTGGTTTCCACGCCGACGTTCGCCGCTATTGCTAACATAAACGCCATAGAAGCAACGCCTCGATAGCTCATGCTCGCGGCAGTATCGGAACAGAACCAACGAGCTTTCGCAGAACTGAGCCAGCGTGATAACTGAGTAAATAACTGCCAAATCAAAAACGGGGTAAACAACGCCACACTGAGCAGAGTAAAGGTAATGATGGCAAACCCAGTCTGTTCCGTTTTTGGCGCGTTGTACAAAGATACCGCCAACAGAGCAAAAATCGTCGCAAACAAGGTTTGAATAGCGAACTCTACGCTCATAAATCGCACCAGAGAAAGACGCTTTGCTAAACGTATTGGTTGCGCCCTAAGAAGACGTATTGAAGGCCAACAACATGCCACGGCTGAACCGACGATAGTCAAACACAAGCTCAAGCCGCTCGAACGCCAACTCCAACCTGTCATTGTAATCAAGCTACTGGCATACATAGAAGACAAATTGTGAGACACATCGGGGATCATTTGGTAGGCAAGCCAAACGCCCAGTATGTTCCCGCACAGCCAACTCACGAGTATCAACACGACCAACTCCAGCAAAAATGCTTGAGTTAACTGCCGCTCTGACACGCCCATTTGTCTCAATATACCAACCAAAGGCTGGCGCTGAGCTAGCGATAGCGACATAGCCTGATAAAAAATAAATAAACCAACTAAAAATGCCAACATACCAATAGCTGTCAAATTCATATGAAACGCTTTGGTAATCGATTCAATTTCATTTTGGGTATTATGTGATAGCACGACCCCTTGCGGCAAAGCTTGCTTCAACACAGCCAGCTTGTCTGGCGGCATCGCTCCACAGGCAATAATAGCGACACCAGCGTCTGCAATATGATGGTAAAGTTTGGCGCTGGTAAGCAGTTGATTTTCTTTCAGCAGCCCCCAGCTATCAATCACTACAGGGCCAACCGCATGGTGACCTAGCACCGTTATGCTATCGCCATTGTTCAGGTGTAAGCCATTCGCTAAACTTTGGCTCACTAATACCGAATAGGCGTTGGGAACTGGCGCAATGGAATATAATGACTCAGATGGGCTACCTTCTCGGTTAGGAAGTGAAGTCGAAGGGTCGACACCTAACAAAGCAACTAAACCTTGCCCACCAAAGCTGACAGGCACGCGCTTAAACGCAATACACTGATGAAAGCCTTCCCGATTAAGCGTTGAAAACAGAGTTTCAGGCAACACGCCGCCCGCGGCTTCTGTTCGGATTTTGTATGGAAGAGGATCAGAGAAAACCCGCTCACCACTTTCGCCATTTTGGCGTAAATTATTGCTGATCGAAGTCACGCCAACTAATAAAGAAACGCCAAGCGTTAATCCAAGCCATACCAACAGTAATTGAAACGGGTAACGTCGATAGTGACCTAGCAGCGCTTTAATGACGGGTGATAGCATGCAGTACGCCTCCTTGGAGACGAACGCGCCCTTCCATATGTTCGGCGACTTTTTCACTGTGTGTGACAAGGAGCAAAGTGCATTTCAACTGACGAGTCAGACTGGTTAGTAACCGCATGACCGCTTCGGCGTTTTTTTCGTCTAGACTTCCGGTTGGCTCATCCGCTAACAGAATAGAAGGCTCCATATAAAGAGCTCTGGCGATGGCAGCACGTTGCTGTTGTCCACCGGATATATCTTCCGGGAAACGTTTAAGCAGTGGCATCAAATCGAGCACTGAAATGATTTGTCGCCACAAACCTTTGTCTTCTGGGAGCCCTTTTAGTTCTCGACAAAATCGAATATTGTCTTCAACATTCACGGTAGGAAGTAGATTGTATTGCTGGAAAATGAGGCCGATATTGCCTCGTCGGTAAGCAGTACGTTTGCTCTCTTTTGCTTTATGCATAGCAAAATCTGGAAACAAGACTTCACCAGAATCAATGGTATCTAATCCAGCTATCAAATTAAGCAAGGTACTTTTCCCAGAACCACTTTCCCCCATCAAGGCCACTTGCTCGCCTTGGGAAAGTGACAACTTAGCTCCTTGTAAAATAGGGTGAAATTCTCCCCCGTCCAAATAGCCTTTACAAAGATTATTAAGTTGCAACATGTATACTCTCAAAAACTCAAATATCGCCGGGCAGTGAATCTACACTAAATCCACACAGGTAGGAAGTATTTTGCACGTGAGATCACACATTATGCAAATGGTTTCTTTTCAACAAGATCAAAATTCAAAGTATCCTGCTGAACACAACCAGCCTCAAGGCGCTGATTATAAAGATAAAACACCTTTCAAAAAGCAATACGTTCAGAAAGTAGACGGCAAAAAGTGTTATAACGGTAGCCGAATCTAGCCCCCCCTCTGAACGGCCAAACTTTACCTAAGTAACCTGATGTAGTGAGGGAAGTTCCTACCCGTTCGCTATATGGGACATCGACCAATCAGGCCTATTTTTCGAGATGAGAAATCAAGTAGTGTTATTAATAATCTCTAAATAATACATTTCATAAATATTTATGCTGAATTAGTTTTGTGCTGAATGAGTAAAAGCGCTCCTGAGATCCTCGCTAGGCAGGAACGCTATTTCAATAGCTAGCCGAGTAACGAGAACGGCAGTTCCGCTAACTGTTGGCCCTGATTTTTAGGGAAAATAAGATATTCGCCATGATATTTCACCGAAGATTTATAGTCGGTGACTTTGTGGAGTAAAAAGCCAGCTTGGTAAGCTTGTTCTACAAACTCTGTATGGTTACCGCGAACGAAAAAGCTCATCGGCTTAACCAGTACTGCGCCGTCAAAACAGTCATCACATTGGTTCGCACATAACCCTAATGACTTTTGTCCATCAGTAAATAACTGAGTCTTACCACAATTGGTCAGCGGCTCTGAAGTTGAGACTTCCCAATCCAAGCCTTCCATTCGGTCAAGAAAGCTCTCGATATCGCTATCTAAGATATCTGTGTTGTCTTTGCCTAATAACTCTCCATACAACAGCGAGATTCGTTTAAACAGATCCCAGAACCCTGCTTGGTTGCCCTTAGAGCGGCCAATTTTCTGCCACGCGATAAGATCTTTAGCCACGCAATGGTGGAAACGCTGAGTCTTAATTGCTCGCGTAACCCAACGAATCAAAAAGTGATTATTCGCAATCGGCGCATCCGACAGTTTTCCTGATTGATGCTCTTGTGATAGCTCATTTAATGCGGCATTGACCACCGCTTGTATTTCAACAACGTATTCAGACACTAGGCTTGTTTTCCAAAAATCCAGTACAAAGAAATTGAGAGTATAGAACAGCCTGCCATTACGCAGACCATAGGCCAAATCGCCAACCCTGGTAGAGCAGCGACCACGGCACCTATGATGGCCCCCATCCCGAAGCGGAGAGTACCAGACAATGAGGCCGCAGTGCCAGCCATCGAGTGGTAACTGCTCAACAATAGAGCCATCGAGTTACTGCCAATCATAGAAATGGTGCCAATGTACAAAACAACGAATGGTACGGTTCCCCAAAGGCCCCAATTGAGAATCCAGCCCGTCAACAAACCAATACCCGCTATTAGCTGCAGCGATAAGCCAAAACGAAGCATAAAATGCAGCCCTAAACGTTTGACTAATCGGCCATTCGACATAGTCAAAAGAATAAGTCCAATCACATTCAGCCCATATAAATACGCGAACTCGTTTGGCGAAACGCCAAAGATACGGATATAAACAAACGAGCCTGCGGTAAAGAAGGCGAACATACCAGCAAAAGAAAATGCGCTAGATAACATCAAGCCAACCGCCATTGGATTACGTACTAGCTTCCCATAGTTGGCCAACGTGGTCTTGAATCGCAGTGGGGGTCGGTTTTCCGTTTTCAGGGTTTCCGGAATCTTAAAGTAGACAATCACCACGACAATCACGGCGTAAACAGCAAGCACCCAGAATATTGAACGCCAACCAAACCACATCGCTAAGTGGCCACCAAGCATCGGTGCCACGAGAGGCGCTATCGTCATAACTAAAGTGATAAAAGACATCACCCGAGCAAATTCTTCCCGCTCAAACATGTCACGAATCACGGCCTGAATAACGACAGCGGCTGCCGCACCCGCAAACCCTTGAACCACACGCAATAAGTTTAGCGTATCAATACTATGTACCGTTGCACTGAGCAAAGCGGATATAGCGAAGAAGAAGACCCCGAGTATCAATACTGGACGGCGACCATAACTGTCGGAGACTGGGCCATGGAAAAGCTGACCAAGGGAGAAACCCGCGCCATAGGCCGTTAAACTCAGCTGAACAGCGCCCGTGTTGGCTGCAAGATCTTTTGCGATATCTGGCATCGCCGGTACATACATATCGATAGCAAGCGGCGTCAGCGCACCGATCGCGCCAAGTATGAGATAAATAAGCCACGTCATATAATTTGGTTGCTCCACAGCGGTTTCAGGTTTGGATGATATTGCAGACTTTTCGCTACATTTCTCAGTTAATAATAAGAAAGTTTCGAACAAAATAAGACGCTATGCTGAACATCAGCAAGCGCCTATTAATTTCTTAACCAGTTTTAACGGCGGTCAACGAAGTGACCATTTAAGCAGTAAACAAATCCACTTCTTGTTGAGAAAGATAGCGGTACTCTCCAGGCTCAAGATCTTCGTCTAACACAAGAGAACCAATTTGCTCACGGTGTAAATGCTCGACTTTATTTCCTAACGCTGCAAACATACGTTTAACTTGATGATACTTGCCTTCATGAATCGTCAACAAAACCTGATTGTCGCTAGCATCCACCAACTCAAACTGAGCAGGTAAGGTTAACTCTTTTTCGTTTTTCAACTGAATGCCAGTAGCAAACTGTTCGGCATATTGTTCTTGCACGGGATCGGCCAGCCAGACTCGATATACCTTCTGACATTTATGTTTTGGTGAGGTAATTCTGTGAGACCATTTCCCGTCGTCAGTGATCAACACCAGCCCAGTCGTATCCACATCAAGGCGACCAGCAAAATGGAGATCTTCCATTTTCACTTCGTCAAGCAGAGCAAATGCCGTCTGATTGAAACCATCTTCATGTGAACATACAAACCCCTCAGGTTTGTTTACCATGATGTAACGTGGGCCACGCGGTTCTAGCACTCGCCCTTGCCATTCAACTTGGCAATCGCTGCTTACCTTTACTGAACCACTTTTCGACGTATCACCATTAACAGTTACATCGCCGCTTTTAATTATTCTGGTCGCTTCTTTACGTGTCGCTCCTAGCGCGTCACATAGAAATTTATCTAATCGCATGTTTACCTCATCATAGGACGGCGTCATTGTATACTCATCTTGAGCTAGATCACAGTAACGGGTGACATTGTGACTGACTCACCCATGGACGTAGAACACATACAGACAAAAAAATATTATTTTAGTGTAGAATGCTCGCACGCTGCCATCTCCGATAATTCATCACACATCCCATGTATACTCTTCGCCCTTATCAAGCCGATTCAGTAAAAGCCGTTATTCATTATTTTCGCCAGCATTCAAGCCCTGCGGTTATAGTTTTGCCGACGGGAGCCGGTAAAAGTTTAGTCATCGCTGAACTCGCTCGCCTCGCCAAAGGCAGAGTGCTGGTACTTGCACACGTGAAAGAACTGGTGGAACAAAATCACGCCAAATATGAAGGCTATGGTTTACAAGGCGGGATTTATTCAGCAGGGCTTGGCCGCAAAGAAACAAATAAGCAAGTCGTGTTTGCGTCTGTTCAATCTGTAGCGCGCAACTTAGACGACTTTAAGAATCAGTATTCCCTGCTCGTTATTGACGAATGCCACCGCGTGCCAGATGCAAAAGACAGTAGCTATCAAAAAGTCATCCAACATTTGAAAGAGCTGAACTCCGGCATCAAAGTGCTCGGGCTCACCGCCACCCCCTATCGCCTTGGTATGGGCTGGATTTATCAGTACCACACCCGAGGACAAGTTCGCAGCGAAGAACCGCGCTTTTTCCGCGATTGTATCTTTGAACTGCCAATCAACTACTTGTTGGATGAAAACTTTCTTACTCCAGCACGCATGATAGATGCCCCTGTATTGAGCTATGATTTCTCGCAATTAAAGCCCGCTAACACGGGGAAATTTAAGCAAGCCGAGTTAGATATGGTGATTGAACAATCACAGCGCGCCACCCCTCAAATCATCGCTCAAGTTCTTCAATATGCACAAGACCGACAAGGCGTAATGATTTTCGCGGCGACGGTTCGTCACGCCCAAGAGATTTTAGCCCTACTTCCGCCCGAGCAATCCGATATCGTGATCGGCGATACCATCACACTGGAACGTGATGCAATTATCGAACGCTTTAAAACTCGCCAACTCAAATTTTTAGTTAATGTCTCTGTTCTAACAACGGGATTTGACGCCCCTCACGTAGACCTAATCGCGATTTTAAGACCCACAGAGTCCGTCAGCTTATATCAACAGATTGTTGGCCGAGGGCTAAGACTTTCACCCGGAAAAACCGAGTGTATTGTGTTGGATTACGCAGGAAACAATTACGATTTATACCAACCTGAGGTCGGCGACCCCAAACCCGACTCCAGCAGCGAGCTGGTCACCGTTCCCTGCCCTGCTTGTGGCTTCAACAATAATTTTTGGGGGAAGCTCGATAGCAAAGGCTTCTTAGTCGAGCATTTTGGCCGCCGCTGCCAAGGCTATTTCACCGACGAAGACACGCAAGAGCGTGAGCATTGTAATTATCGTTTTCGCGCTAAATACTGTCCTGAATGCGGCGCAGATAATGATATTGCCGCTCGTATTTGCCACGAATGCGATGCCACCTTGGTGGACCCAGATAAAAAACTCAAAGATGCGCTGAATCTAAAAGATGCCTTGGTATTCGAGTGTCACGACATTGAACTGTCGACTTACAAAGACGCCTCAAATCGAACCTGTTTAAAGGTAAGTTATTGTGATGAGGAACAAACTCAGGTTCATGAATTTTGGTCGTTACACAGCAAAAAACAAAAGCAAACCTTTCATGATAAGTTTGTGCGCTCACACCTCGCCGACAGGCACCGTCCTTTTGAAGATTTAACGGCCACCAGAGTGGTGCGTAACCAACACCGTTTCCGCCCGCCATTGTTTGTTATTGCCAGAAAATCGGGCCGATTTTGGAAAATCCGTGACAAGATTTTTTCAGAAGAGTTAGTCAACCGTCATAACTAAAGTATCCAAAAGACTGGGCTCTTCGAAAACCTTAGCTTTTAGAAAACCTTAGCTTTTAAAAGACTAAGCTCTTCAAAAACCACGAAGTCTCACATAACAAGAGTATGTGGTCCGACTGCGCATAAGGTAAACTGCTAACCAAGCCAATAAAGAATTCATCTAAGATTAATCTTGGCAGCCATATACTATCGGCAACACTCGGAAAAGGTTTCACTCAACTATGCAAATTAAATCTGTCGCGACTTTGGCAACTTGCCTTTTTTTAACTTCTGCGGTTTTGCCTGCCTATGCGAACGACCATGGCGAAACCAATGGGCACCAACTTGTGCAAGACGAATACAAGCCGGGCACTAAAGTCACCTTTGACGAAGACCAAGACGAAGTATACGACGCCGTGCAAAAAGGCTTAATTAAGCCCTTCTCCGAACTTTATGATGCGGTCGACACTCAACTAAACGGCCGAGTCATCAAAGTGGAACTAGAAAAAGACGACCACCAGTGGTTTTACGAGCTCAAACTAATGTATAAAAACAATGTCATTAAAGTGAAGTATAACGCCACAACTTTGGGGCTAACTGAGCTCAAAGGTCATAATATTATTGATGTGATCAAAAAGTAAGAGTAATCACCAATGAAAATACTTGTTGTAGAAGACGATGTACGCTTAGGCGAACAAATCATTTCAGCGTTAGAACAAAATGGCTGGGTCCCTGAATGGTCACAAGACGGCATCGATGCATTATATCGAGCCACTTCGGAAGAATGGGATGCCATCGTCCTCGATCTCGGCCTGCCTAAAATCGATGGCCTTACCGTTTTAAAAAGCATCCGCGACGAAAACATCAATACGCCAGTCATTATATTAAGTGCTCGCGATACGCTAACGCAACGTGTAGAAGGCCTAAACTCCGGCGCTGATGACTATCTTACTAAACCATTTGAAGTTGCTGAGTTAATAGCACGAATTCGCGCTCACCTGCGTCGAGCGTCAGGCAATGCCTCTCCTGTACTACAAATTGGCGATCTCAGCCTAGATACGCGCACGTCCAAAGTCCTGTGGCAAGGCCAAGTCGTGAGTCTGACCGCGTTGGAATACAAAGTCGTCGCTTATTTCATGCACAATCCGAATAAGGTCATTTCCCGTACCGAGCTCGTCGAGCATATCTATAAACAAGACTTTGATCGCGACTCCAACACCATTGAAGTTTTTATTGGCCGAATCCGTAAAAAGTTATCACCGAAAGCCATCAAAACCGTTCGCGGACTTGGATATCAGCTGAATGCTCAACAACTTTAACTTCCCTAAGCAACTCAGCTTAAAAAACCGACTACTTCTAGCGGCTATCATCTGGCTTAGCGCCATGATTTTAGCGGCTGGCGTCGGTATTCCTCTCCTCGTGAAAGAATATTTGGTTGGGGATGTGAAAAGTCAGCTGCAACTTTCTATGGATCAAATCACCGCCAATATTGAAGTCGGCAGTAAAGACCATTTGAGTGTCGCCACTCAATTGTCTGATCCTCGTTATCGCCAGCCTTATAGCGGCCTATACTGGGCGATCAAAACCAAAAACCAAATGCTACGCTCACGCTCACTGTGGGACAAAAATATAGACGTGGAAGAAAAAGCCTTTCGTAAAGTCGTAAAAGGGGCCAAAGGTGAGCGATTAATTTATATTACTCAAACCATCTACCTGCCTGACTACCCATATCCTATTGCAATCACCATAGGCTCAGATGAACACCCAATAGAAAAAACATTGCAACGCCTAACGGGCCAACTTTGGTTGATCTTAGGCTCGCTGTACGTCGGGATCTTGTTCTTGATTCGCTTGCAAGTTGGCTGGTCGTTATGGCCACTCAACAAAATGAAACAAGAGCTTGCGTCCCTAAGGCGAGGCGAAAAAGACACCCTCAATGGCTACTACCCCGTAGAAGTTGCGCCACTGGTCACCGATCTCAATGCCTTGTTATTCCACTATCAAGAATTGCTTGAGCGCGCAAGAAACCACGCGGGTAACTTATCCCACGCACTAAAAACACCGCTATCTGTACTAAAAAATGAAATAGCACATTTTAGTGAGCCGCAACAGCACACTCTGCGTCCTCCAATTGAACAAATCCAAGATCAAATTGACTACCATCTAGGACGAGCTCGAATGGCAGGTTCAAGGAACATTCTATCCGTGAAAGCGTCCGTCAGCGAACGCGTCGATGCTATCTCCAACGCCTTTGATAAAGTGTACGCATCAAGAGAGATGGCGTTGATCAATGAACTTGAGCCGGAGCTTGAAGTCGCCGTTGAGCCAACAGATCTCGACGAAATGGTCGGGAACTTACTCGAAAATGCTTACAAGTGGGGAAACTCTATTATTCGCGTACATAGCCAGAAGACAGGTAGTGACCTCATCGAAATATTCATTGAAGACGACGGTCCCGGCATCCCACCTGAAAAAATGGAACAAGTCATTAAACGCGGCGTGCGCCTAGATGAACAAACCCCAGGAACAGGTTTAGGACTCAATATCGTGCATGAGATGGCTCACAGCTATCGAGGTCAACTCAAACTAGCGCCAAGCAAACTGGGCGGGTTAAAAGCCACTTTAACACTGAATATCGCTAAGCCAGTTTAACTTGGTTCAATCTTACTTCGTGTAAAACACCAACACTTTTAAAGGCGATATCACTCAGGTATCGCCTTTAAAAATTTCTTTACCAATGACACAATCCACGCATGCTCCATTAAACTTTCTTCTCGAATTTCCTTTCCATTAATTAGATAAAGATCACATCTATTCATTTATCAGTTTTATATTCCAGCTTTCATTTGACAATGACCAACCAGTTTCATAACCTCAATAGCTTAATCAAGTAGCTGATCAGCTCACGATGTAATGAGACAAATCAATAAAGATATTATCTAGTTAACCCCACCCATATCGAATCATTAACACTTCAGGCCGTCAAAAGCATTCGAGACTATTTTTTAACCGGATATACATGTCATCCGCCTGTGGTAACGGCTTCATCTTTTCTACTCTCTGATAGAAATATGGGACCACTCTATGGATCGTATCAATCGCAGGTACCCCATTAGCATCATTACTAAGCAAGCAGCATTTTAATTACAACCTGAGAACTGTTTTTATGGACGCAATATTACCAAGCATACGAATTAGAGATTTCTTATCACTTTATGCCGTTATTTTGTTAGGATTCCTTGGCTACGCTTTAACCATAACAATGTTTATCCCTATGCTAATGGATGAGCATTTTCTGCTATTACCAACAACCGCTTCTACTTCATTACGTGCGACTTTATCAGGCGGCTTGTTAGCCATGTACCCGTTGGGACAATTTTTTGGATCTCCAATCATCGGCCGATTATCCGATGTTTATGGCAGAAAAAAAGTGCTAATGCTGAGCCTACTGGCCTGTACTATCGGCTTTGCTGGAATAGCATTAAGTATTGAATTTAAACACCTCGGCTTGTTATTTGCGTCCTCTTTTCTAACTGGTTTGTGTGAATCTAACATGGCAATTTCACAATCAGTGATTTCCGACCGCACTCACAATGAGTCACTGAAAAATAAACTCATCGGTTACGGTTATTCTGCTTGTAGCCTAGGCTATATTATTGGCCCATTGCTAGCGAGTGTTTCTCTAAATTATAGCCTCCCCTTTCTTATCACTTCCATTCTAGTGCCTTTTCTAATGTTATGGCTATGGTTGGATTTTGATGATCAATACATAATTAACCAAAGCCAAAAAGTAGAAAAATTAACCTTAGGTAACTCTTTAGGCGCAATCAAATCTATTTTCAGCCAAAAGAAGCTACTTAAGTTTTATATGATTAACTTTGCTATCTTTTTTTCTGTACAAGGGCTTTATCGAGTAATACCTCTGTATATTGTAGACTCTTGGAATCCAACGTTAAAAACATTTTCATACTTAATCGCTTTTGTTTCATCCATGTGCTTCTTTTCGAATATATTCATTCTCGGACCTTTGAGTAATCGCTATACCACCAAAAAACTATTGGCTGGCTTGCTATTAATCGGAGGAGCCATCGTTATCTTTGTTACGGTTCCGGCGCAATTTAACTGGATTTGGTTAACCTACGGGTTGGCCGTTATTCCAACGGTCATGGCCTTGCCAACTTGTACAACCTGGTTAATACAACAAGTCTCAAAATCTGAGCAAGGGCAAGTATTGGGGAATAATCAAGCATTGTTAGTGTTGGGAGAAGCAACCTCGGCAGCTTTAGGTGGAGCGATTGCAGCCATTTGGATACCACTTCCAGTAATAAGCTTAGGTGTAATTTTATTGTTAACGGCGCTAGCTATCAGCCAAATTAAAGAACATTAGCCAGCCTTCTATTCAATGGCAGAGGGAGGAAGATCATCCATCTATTGACGATGAAATGGTCTGCCTCACTCCGCTTACCCTGCATCAGTTTTTCAGTTGGCACGACAATTTAGTTTATTGGCAAGACAACTTAGCTTATTAGCAAGACAACTTAGTTTATGAGCACGTAATAACAGATTACATGTAGGATGATAACTCTACGCAAGTGACAACCCCACTCTTCGCACACAAACAAAACATTTACCCCACGGCTCATTGACAAAACTTCAACTCAAGGTAATTTGGTTACGTATTCAAAAGTGTAAGTTTTTATTTCCTAGGCACCGAAAAGTGACACTTATCAAAGAGGTAAATCATGCCGCACAATATCATCGAACAATTTTACCAAGACTACTTTCACGCATCCGAAAACGAACGTTTAGCATTGGCATCAAACTACTTGAACCCAGATGTTCGCTGGTCTGTCGCCCATCCGATTAACGATCTTCGAGGCCCAGAGACAGCACACAATGAGTTCCTTTCTGTGCTCACACACGCGCTGCCAGATGTAGAACGTCTGCCACAAATCATCATGAATGACAAGTATGAAGGCCGTCAGTGGTATAATTCCACTGGTTATTTTGTTGGGGTGTTTGAACATGATTTATTTGGTATCCCCGCAACGGGAAAAACCTTGTATTTACGTTACACCGAGATGGTTTGCGTTGAAAATCAGCAGATCACAGAATGTTACCTGATTCCAGATTTTATTGACGCGATGAACCAAGCAGGCGTCAACCCGCTACGCACCAGCCTAGGACATGACGGACTTGTTCCCCCACCTGCCACAAACGATGGCATCACAGACCTTTCAGCTTGTACTGCCAGCGGCGAAAAAAGCGCGCAACTCGTTAATGATATGCTGACATGTCTAGGGCGCTTTGATGGTCAAAATCTCTTTTCGATGGATCTCGAAAACTACTGGCACAGCGACTTTATGTGGTATGGCCCTGCGGGAATTGGCACCACCAGAGGTGTAAAAGGATTCCGCAATCAACATCAAGGCCCATTTGTATTCGCATTCCCAGACAGAAGCGTCGATATCAAAGTAAACATGCTCGCCAATAATAACTACGTATCCACAGGGGGCTGGCCTCACATGCACGGCACCCACACTGGGGACAGTGGTTGGCTAGGGCTAGCCCCAACAGGTAAACATATCGAGATGCGGGTTATGGATCTATGGCGTAGGGAAGGTGAACTACTCAAAGAGAACTGGGTCGCCATCGACATTGTTCATATCCTACATCAGCTAGGCTACGACGTGTTCAAGCAAATGAAAGAACAGCAACAAGGGCCAAGCTACGCTTAGTCGATTAGTCGATAAACTCATAAGAGATGCTTATATCCACCGCGTTGGTGTTTAAAATAACCAACGCGGTGTTTGCCACCCAGTTAAGCTCCTAGCCCCCTACTTAAAAGGGTATTGTCCGAAGTTTCCTCACGAAGATTCTCTAGGTTAATTAATGGGCGCTGGCCTCATTAGCGCTTCTGTATATCGAGTACTTTTCAACCCGCCATACCTACTTTAAAAGCAACGAATAACCACAATCCCCTCCTCCCTCGACTGCGACACAGTAACCTATACTAGAGAGAAGCACAGACTCTCAAATGACAGGTAAGTCATGACGAAAAATAGAAACTCACATGGAGAATACATTTTAGATACTTCCATGCTCAGCGAAAACATACTTATCGCGCAACTTACAGGATCGTGGAATCTAGAAACAGCACGCGAAGAGATTGCTGAAATGCTCGTTATATCCGAAAAACTAAAACAGTTTAAGTGGGGGATCTTAATCGATATGCGAGAATGGGAGATTTGTACTCCAGAAGTTATGGAATACTTCAACAGCAGCGTCGAAAAATTTACCGAAAGAAACTTTCGGGTTCAAGCTGTATTGCTGAAAATGAGCATGCAAAAAATGGTCATAGCCGGCTATGAATCAAAGGCTAACGAATCTGATAACATACTAACCACCCAATACTTCAATGATTATAACCTTGCTTTCGATTGGTTATTGGAACGGGTAAAAACGTTAAATCAATAACATAAGATCACGTTGACGATTCTCCGAGTTGCGTCATTAACTTCAACCTAAGCGGTAGCTATACGCTATCAACACGATTACAATTCCCGGCAAGCAACATCAGTAATACTCACCCACAATTTCAGATTACCAAGGTAACTTTAATCGTGATGGAATCTAGCGATCTGAACAAACCTTAATCACAAATGGTATGTTTGCCCTAATCGGTTGAAAATTCTCTCACAAATAAGCGTTAGAGGTGAATTCCTATTGCTCCACGACTAAGACAGTGCTAGTATCCGCGCTCGCTTGAGTCGTTTTTGTTAAAAACCTTTCAAGTGGCCTCATTGAGCAAGGTCGCATTGCTCAATGTAAAATTAACTTTTACTAAATTGAGAGTAAAATCTATGAAATTTGAAACAGTAGTACGTACTGAACTAGGTAAAGGTGCGAGCCGCCGCCTACGTCACGCTGGCCAATTCCCAGCAGTTGTTTACGGTGGTGAAGCAGCACCTGTAGCTATCGCTCTTAAGCACAGCGAAGTCGTAAACCAAATGGACAAGCCTGAATTCTACGAAACAATCACTCTAGTGATTGATGGCGCAGAAGTTAAGGTTAAGCCACAAGACGTTCAACGTCACGCTTTCAAGCCAAAAGTTGAGCACATGGACTTCATCCGTATCTAATTTCCTACCAAGGAATTAGCCGGATTTAATCCAACCTTTTGCATATAAGATACTCGGCTTTACCAACCGGACTATCTAGAAATTCGAAACCCTCGATGCTACCAACATCGAGGGTTTCACCGTTTTTGGCACTTGAAAAGTATTCCCTGCCTTAGCAGCGATGTCCTGTACAAAGTTAAAGCACAAAAAAGCTAGCATTTAAAGTGGGTGACAAACCAAGTGATCCACATACGCAACGTCATCCTCAGGATGAATATTATCGGTATTGACCTCACAATGGTGATGGTTACTGGTAGCAAGCGTTAATGAATGCCCAGACAAAACGTCAACTTGTGAAAACCCTTCTTCATCAGTTTGGGCAAATTCCGCTCCTCCTTCGATATCCGCATGACTGATAGGGACACCCGATGGAGAGACAAATTGGCCAATCAATAGATACGTAGACTGCGCACGCCAATCGAGATCTTGAACGCTCCCATCATGCAGTGTGACTTCACGTTTGGAGTCTAATACTCGCAAATCGTGACTGCGGCTTGAAATTGCAATGTCGTAAGTCTTAAAGCTCGGTAAAGAAAGGAAATAGCTTTTGTTGTTCTCTATCGTCATCGTCACCCGCCCGTTAACGAGAACATCGTATTTCCCCTCTTTAGGCGCATAAACATGTAACATCACACCGCTGTCGTTTTCGTTGCCAGAGAAAGCCCCATGATGAGCTCCCGTGTACACATGGCTCGTGAACGCTTTAATATTGTATAAGGTGCTTGTCGTGCTGTCGCTTCGATTGACAGTCGTCTGCGCATTTAAGTTTGCTGTCGGCGTTTCCGTTGAAATAAATTGCGTCAAATAGCGAGATTTTGAACTGGCGCTTAAATCTGATAAGTAGTAGTTACTAGAGTCACCGACCTTGAAGTGTTTACCTGCTTCTACACTCATTCCAAGCGTGTCGTCTGTGTGGTCTTCATTCTTATCGTCAATTCGTTCAGCGTAGGACGAGACTGCGTAATCAAATCCACCTACGTCGTCAAAATTGAAAGTGAAAGTAAGAAAAAGACTATTTTCATCTTGGTTGGTGCTGGTGTCTAAATTTATATTTAATGACGTGTGGTCACTGAGATGAAATTTATGGTCGACACCGAACGAATAAAAGTGAGTGCTTTGCTGGTTATCAAGGCCGTACCCTAGTCCAAAGTCCAACATAGTGTCAGACAGCTGATAACTAAAGTCTGTGCTAATACGGCTAGTGGAGCTTAGGCTATCGGATACGTATTGGTTAACGCGCTGGCTATCAGCGCTCTCGTTTGCCCATATTCTTCGGTATATAGTGCTAATGTTTACGTGATGAACATAGCCACTGACCGCTAACCCTGCACCATAATCACCCAAATTGCTGGCCGCTGATGAAGCAATGATAGACACTTGTGGGAGCTGGCTAATAAATTCAAGTTCGCCGATAAATTCTTTGTTGCCCAATAAGACCGTATGTTCTGCAAGCCCAAAAAAATGATGGAGTCGTTGCTCGGCAGATATATTAATGCTGTCTACGCCGTTAACCCGAGGGAAGGTTTCCGTACTACTTATATCAGCGAGCTGTCCATAACTTATATAAAAGCTAGGTAGGCTATACAGAGGAAGAGCATCCGTTTTAACAAAATAGGTAGTACGACTGGATGTCTGTCCATTAATGGCAATCGTCTTAAGCTGAATGCTGTACGTGCCCGTAGGGAGCAAACTCGTGTCTAAGTAATGATTTCCCTGAGTGAAGTATTGTGTAGTGACGAGTCGGTTATCTTTGTATATTTCAATATAACTGGGAGAGACGAGCGAGACTTCAAGTGGCGTGGCTATCTGAGATTGATAGTTATTCATCAAATCGGTCTTCGTTGAAACGCTTGCTCCTAGCACTTTGTATTGGGGAATAATCAGAGTACCGAGTGTATCCTGGATACCCAGCTGAGCCATATATTGCTGCTTACGATAGCTGGCATTGATGTTTTGTATCGAGTAATAATGAGCATTTTGGGTATCGCTATTGGTACCTGAAAAGCTGTCATCCAATTTAGCACCCCAGTTTCCGTACCCAAGGCGCATTTTGTGTGAAAGCGTATAGTCTGTACTCGCTGGGTTTCCTCCGATTACATTGCCACTAAGCTGATTAATCGCACTAAACCCAGCGCTAGAGTCTGCAAGATAGCCTGCGGCATTCGACTTCTTTTGTAAAAATTCAGGGTTAATGAATACGCTGACTCTGTAACGGTTACGATAAAGTATGACAGATAAGGTTTTGGGCACTATATAGCCACAGCGCTCTCCGTGAGTACATGCAAGATTAGTATTGGCATTTAAAGGCTCGGATAGCTTTCTACTAATGATCGCAAGGTAATCTTTTTTTATCACACCTTTCAGTTTATTAAAAAGCTCCTCATGCTCTTCGAACGTGATTTCTTCATCATTGAAATGGGCTAGATAGCTGCCTAAATCTTCCTTGCCGAAATAGACGTCAACAATGGTTGTTTCATCATCGCTTATATTCTCAAAACCTTCGGGGATCTCGGTATTTGCATAAGCTTTATACGCAATCGAGAAACTAGAAAAGATGATTATAAAAATAAAATAGAAAGCATAGCGCTTTCTATTTTTTAAAACTTCCATGATCGTTCAGCTAATGTCTAGAGATTATCCTTAACCAACTTTAATCACGACGTCATCAACTTTATTAACGACTTTTTCCCCAAACCTAAGATATTTTGAGCCACTAGGGACGAGCAAGCTATCTTTGTGGTTTGGAAACAAGGTGACAGGGGCAATGGATTGACATTGATCATCTGCTTTACAAGCTTTTATTTCAACCAGATTGATACTTGTGTTTCCGTTGTTGGTAAGTAAAACCTCTTTTTGATGACTTTGGCTAGAGACTTTGTAATCTAAGTGAGGTTTTAGCACGTTAGGCCTGATATACACTCTAACCACTCGTAATATTGAACCTTGAACTTTGACTCCCATGCCTCCAGCAGTCGCTACCGATGATGTCTTGTGGTTTGGGACGACTTGATCAACAACAATATCAATCACCCTATCTGCTTTAACGTTTTTGGTTAAGTTAGTGATTCGCACCCTTTTGATTTGGTTAGGGCGCAAAACCATTTTTCTTGGAGAAACAATCACCTTGTAGGCTCGCTTTAGCGTATCCTTCTGAGATTGCTCACTTTGAGGTTTGTCAGAGTCATAAACAAAGATACCGATATACGCTTTAGTATCTCCAGAGTTCTTAACCGTAACAAACTCGTTGCGGTTATCCTTACCAAGCTCTACCACTTGCGGACTGACACCAATCAGTGCTTTCGCATAGAGTAGTGGTGTGAAAAGTAGTGGCGCAAAAAGAAAAAGCATGACGGAAATAACTGTTTTATGCATTACAAACCTACAACATCAATGGAAATAAATAGATTAAAAATCATATAGCTATGTTGAGGAAGTGGCCAAATCTAACTTCGCATCATATGAACCAGCTTTAGCGGCCTTAAGATCGTCTGCAGCAATGGTGAGCTCAATTTCTTCAGCAAACCCATTACAGCTTATATGGTTCGTTCCACCTTTTGCGGTCACAATGGTCGCTTTATTGTAAGGCATACTTACGCCATTGATTGCGATCTGATAGTTAACCTTTAAACCTGATAAATCGCCACTGCCTACCAAATTATAAGCGCCATCTGAACTTGAGGCAGTAACAGGTAATTCTTTATCTTTATGGTTCGAATAAGCACAAAAAGTACCAAGGGTTACCGTTTTGCCTTCGCCCTTGATAATGGCGTCTTCTATGTCGTCCGCGCTGATTGAAAAGCTGTCTACAAGGCTGAGATTGTCAATCATATTATGACGGTCAATAGTCACTGTACTTTGGTCTGAGCTGGATTGATTTTGCTTCGAATTTTTTGCATGAGCAACACCGGCCATCCCTATACCCATAACTATCAAAATAGACGAGGTGGTAATTACATTTTTTATCGGCATATTTTTGGTCTCCTAGTTCCTTGGTGACTTTGCGTGTATGGGAGATTGAATAAGTTTACTGCGTACTCTGTCCATAAAATATTCCATACCGCAATATGAAAAGAATACTGCATGATGAGCATACTGTTATTTCAGACTTGTTGCAAAACTGACTTTGTGAGGAAAAGTGAGTAGATTCAATATAATGACAGATTAACTCATATCCTCATAATCAACTTTACATAAAACCAATTCACCCAATGTATTATTATTCGTTCCTAAGCTTGGTAAACGCAGAAATCACCTAGTAAAAGGCCTTTTCAATTCAACATCTGGTTAAACATCAACCAGAAAATTAACATCGAGGTCGAGTTGTATTACAGTTCGTATTTGATTCAGTAAATGTAAACAATGTGCTGCTGATCCATTTATGCTATTTAAAACTAGGGGCTGCCTAATTTCGCAGTACGAGACTCAATCAACAATGTACCAATAGCCACATTTACGCGAATACCTTCAAAAGCCATTCAATGTGTAAAGTGGTCATAAACACGGCCAATGTCCTCATGAATTGTATAATTAGCCGTTAATATCGTTCTAAGTGTGGTGCATATAGTTGTTTTGGCGGGGCGATTTAGAGTCTTACCATGCCGTTCAAAAAGGGCTCACCAAAGATCAATGCCTTAATGGAAAACCGCTTACTTCATTGAGTCCCCCAACGCTGTCACTCCTGAATATTTGACCCCCGATAAATACGCCAATTCACGATTCCATGTGGCGAGATCGTTGATATTAAACATACTCAGCTGGTCGTGCCCACATGCTCTCGCCATCACTTGCATCAACTCAGTTGAGGCGTTAAAAAAATTACTTAATTGTTGAGAGGATTTTTCAACATTCAGCCGTTGCCTTAAATCTGCCTTTTGAGTTGCGATCCCTGCGGGGCAGTTATTAGTGTTACACATACGAGCAGCAACACAGCCAATCGACTGCATGGCACTGTTAGCAATCGCGACGCCATCGGCCCCTAACGCCATGGCTTTTACAAAATCCATCGGAACTCTCAGCCCGCCGGTAACAATTAAGGTAACTCGCCCGCTAGCTCCTTGTTTGTCGAGATACGCTCTCGCCCGAGCAAGAGCTGGAATGGTTGGCACACTAATGTGATCGCGGAACATCTCAGGAGCTGCGCCAGTACCACCACCGCGGCCATCAAGAATGATGTAATCAGCGCTCGCATCGAGAGCAAACTGAATATCTTGCTCAATGTGATTGGCGCTGAGCTTAAACCCAATAGGGATACCTCCCGTTATTGCCCGCACATGGTCAGCAAATTTTTTAAAGTCTTCCGCCGTATGAAGGTCTTTAAAGGTTGAAGGTGAAACCACCGATGTCCCTTCTACAACACCACGTACTTCAGAGATTTTCCCTACATTTTTATTCGCAGGAAGATGTCCGCCAGTGCCTGTTTTAGCCCCCTGTCCCCCTTTAAAGTGAAATGCTTGGACCGATTTCAATTTTGATTCATCGTAACCGAAGCCCGCGCTGGCTAATTCGTAGAAATAGCGTGAATTGGCCGCTTGTTCTTCGGGCAGCATTCCACCTTCACCAGAACAAATTCCTGTCCCTGCTAGCTCCGCGCCCATCGAAAGTGCCGTTTTCGCCTCTTCTGAGAGCGCACCGAAACTCATATCAGAGACCAACAAAGGAATAGCCAGTCTTAGTGGTTTCCTTGTTTGAGGGCCAATAATCAACTCGGTGCCAACGTTGATATTTTCCAGCAGTGGTTGTCTGGCCATCTGCGCGACCATAATTTGTAGGTCATCCCAATGGGGCAGTAGATGCCTCGGCACCCCCATCGAGGTCATCGGCCCATGGTGGCCGACTTTACTCAGCCCCTCTCGCGCTAACTGATGAATAAACTCGACTGTCGGCTCTTCCTCGGTGGCCGTTGCAACCGGAGCATCTCCCACATTTTGTATCTGGACACCTGCTAATTGCTGACCAATTTGGGCATTCGAAAACTGTTTATGAGAACCATCACAAAATGGAGGGTTGGCAGTATGTTTACATCGGCATAAATAGGCGTCGCCGCTTTCTTCCGCGATAAAGCTTTTGGGCGAAAACCCAGAACCCGCATGAGAACCATCACAATAAGGCTGCTTTTGGGAACGCCCACATGTACAAAAATAATACTCTTGGCCTTTGTTTAACTCTACTTTGATAGGTTTATTGTCTGCAATTATTGGTGTGTTCATGGGTCACCGACTCCATTCTAAGATCCATTTTTTATGGCTTATCTATTAGAGTAGGAAAAGATGAAATGGATGGGCGTATTATTTTGTACATAGAGCAACCAAAACTCCAGCACCTGACATCATTATTGGTTGAAAATTGAGTTAAAAAGGAGATTGAAATTAGAATATATTCAAAAAATAATGATAACTCATCAAGGTGTCACTAAAATTATTTGCTCCACGACAAAGTCAGCGACCATTCACTTTTAGATTGAATCAACAAACAGATAGTAATCAACCCTATGCCACACCAACCGAGTCGTGGAATCAGTTCACCGACAACGACAACTGCCAATGCTGCAGCGACCACAGGTTCAAGTAATGTAAGTAAGGTCGCGTTACTTGCCTCAACATGCCTTAATCCAAAACCAAAAGCGATGTAGCCGAAACACATTGGAACTACCGCCATATAGCCAAGGACTAGCGCATTAGTTGAAGAAGAAAACAGGGTGCCCCCTGTAAAAATGAGGGTTGGAATGAGTAGTGTTGCACCGATGCCAAAAATACTGCCCATTGCAGCCTGCGACGGAACACCTTCATCTATCATAGTTTTCGCAACCCAAGAATAGATGGCGTATGTCAAACCTGCGGCAATGCCAAGAACGATGCCGAGCAATCTTAAACTTGAATCTCCATGAGTCATCCCCGAAAGCTCAGAGAAGGCGAGTAGCGTAATCCCTACTACCCCAATCCCAAAGCTTAAAATCCATTGTTTGGTAATATAAGTATTTTTGCCAAAAAGACATTCTAGTAATACAGAAAAAAATGGGGCGGTCGCGATTGAAATGACAGTACCTACCGCGACTCCTGCTAAATTCATAGATGAATAGAAGGCAAGTGGATAAATTGCGAGCGCCAGCGCGCTGATGAATAACCTCTTCTTATGCGATAGGATTTTTCTGCAGTGCTGTGTTATCTCAGTGTATGCCAAGCTTGCTTGAACCATCCCCCCAATACCCATCGAAAAAGCGCCGATAGCAAGGGGGCTAATCTCTGGAGCAAGGCTAGCAACCGTTCCCGTTGTTCCCCATAAAAGAGACGCGAACAATATAGACAGGCAGCCTTTTTGATATGGACTGAGTCGATTTTGGATCGTTGTCAAAGTGATTACCACCAAAGTGTAATATTTACTCGTGATGAAAATCATAGCGGAAAAAGGACAGTAACATTTTGTCAAAAGGACGGAATTATTGTTCGTCCAGACGATTTATTCAGGATCGTGCAAATTCACGTGGAGACATACCAAAATGGAGAGAAAATCGGCGGCTGAAAGCAGAAAGGTTACTATACCCAACTTTGTCAGCGATAATCTGAACGGGTAAGTCCGTATGGGTGAGTAGTGCTTTGGCTTTTTCCATGCGATGTTCGGTAATATATTTGTGGACACTCATCCCTAAATTATCTTTAAAGACTTTTTTAAACTGAGTTGGACTAAGGCAAGCCGCTTTGGATAAATCCGTTATCGTTAATGGCCGATCATATTGTTCAGCAATCATCTCTTGTACCGCACGAATCCTAGGTTCAAGAAGCTGAACGGATTCTTGCTGCTCTAACAGCATATAAAAAACATTAACAATTGAAGCTTCTATTCCACTGTCTACCTGATATTCAAGCTGTTTTTCAACAAAATGGAGAAAACTAAGCATAGGAGATGAAACCGAAAACAAAACCAAATGTTCATTAAGTAAATAATCTGGCAATCTATCTAGATCCACCACAATAAAGCGAGCGGCTTCATTGGCTTTGAAAGCATGGGGCACACCCGCTGAAATCACCACACATTCCCCCACTGTCACTTTACCTACATAGCCCGCCGTATCGATATCAATTTTACCTTGAATGGGCAACACAAGTTGATGGTAATGACCATGCACATGGCTTTTCAGTTGTTTGGTGTAAGCGCGGATACTTAAACTGGTTTTCATAGAAGCAGCGAGTTATATAAATCAGAGCCACAGTATAACGCCTATGACTTGTTCATAAACAGAACCTTCAACGTTCACTCATTATTTATATGGGCTTAAAACAATTAGTCAGAAAGACTATTAGGGATTCAAACTCAGAATCCATGCACGACAAGATAATGGGCACCTTTATAGGGCGAGAATACTGTCTCTAGATCAAAACATTGGCGTCACCACCCTCACCCAAAAGAAACCAACTGCCTTCTAACCACCTGACTTAGCTGGTAAAGTGACATTTCAAATGCAAAAACGCATAAATTAACCCATAAGAAAATTGGGGCCAGAAAATGGATTTACAGGTACACATAAGAAAGGTTATTGTTAGCTGCAGCATCGTTATCTGCTCGACGAATGCCTTTGCCAAAAGCACATCCACCAGCCAACAGCTTCAGCAAGTCGTTGAAGTAGCCCAAAACCGATTTGATATCAATGCGGTTTCAATGGCAATCTTAACCCCAAGTAACCCAAGCCCACAGAGCTTTGTCACTGGCAGTATTTCAATGCTGAACCACACAGCAATTGAGCAAGACAGCATGTTTAAAGTCGGTAGTATCACCAAAACCTTCACTGCTGCCCTGATTGCTAAAGCAATTGATGAAAGAAAGCTTCAACTCAACGATAAACTAGGGCAGCTTCTTCCGCAGTACTCAAAGTGGAAAGACATAACTGTTGAGCAACTCGTCAATCAAACCAGTGGTATTATAGACTACGATGCAACGCCAGATTGGTGGAAAAACTTAGTTGTTGAGAAAGACAAAACTTGGCTTTCAAGCGAGTTAGTACAACTGTCGTACAACAGTAAAAAGGCTTTCTCTTCGGGACACGGTTGGCAGTACTCAAATACAAATTATGTTTTACTCGGGATGATCTTAGCCAAAGTCTACCACCAACCTGCCGAACAACTTATCACTCATCTCATTGAGAAAACCAACCTGAAGCAAACTTACTACTCCCCTACCGGCTACAAGCAGTCTATACACAATAAAATGGTACACGGTTATTTTCGCAATCAATTTGACGAAACAAACATGAACGGATCTTGGCTCAGAACTGCCGGAGCTTTGCTTTCCACGCCCGTTGATATGGTTGAGTGGATGCATACTAGAATTAGTTCTCCGAATGCCAAAGGCTTCTACGGCCTTAATCAGTTTAAATTTACCGACACCGAGAATGGGCGTGCATATAGTTCAAGCTCTGCTGCAGGCTATAGTTTTGGGGTATTCAAACGGGACACACCCAGTGGCCCCCTTTACTTTACTCCCGGCTTAACGTCAGGTTATGTTTCAATGTTGGTCTATGCACCTTGCTACGATACTTACTTTGCCTACTCTAGCAGCAAAGCACCCATTTATGGTTTCCACGACTTTATGTTGTCGAAAACAATGGAGATACTTGCACATGACGAGAGGCTACTTAATATTTTGAATAAAATGAATTTGCCTTCTTATTGTCATCCTTCAGCATCGCACCCTATACAAAAGAACTTTTTAAAGCCCCTAATAGTTGGCAATCACCAGCACAAAACCCAACCTAAGTCAAAGAGTTAAAGGTATGTTCAAAACAATCACAGAGCCTTTTAAAAAGGATCTACTAACACTCAACCGCACGGAACACTCACAATAGAATAGTACTTCGCCCAGTTAAGATTGGTATTGGAAACCAAAGCGGAACAATCAACAAATTCATGAATGGGTGTACCTGCTTTCGCTAAGCGAGACAGCGCATGGCTGTCGGGTTTCCATAGTAGGACAAAGTCATAAGAGCGGTGCGTGAATACATACACGCTCCCTCCAGTTTCTTTTTCGGGAACGATGTCAGATAAAACAAATAAATGATATGGCACCGGCCCTCCATCACTGTTAACCGAGGGATGCGAAGCATAGAAAATGGATTTAAAACCGGGTAACTTGTTTTTATATTGCGGTTCCAGCGCCTTTAATAACTCGACTCTACGCAGCGTCTCTCGTTTAGTATTGCTCGCAACTTTACTAGCGCAATGTTCTCCACTGTATAGAGAAAAGCTACAGATCGAGGCGTGATACGCATCATCTGGAACCGCTACCTTCGCCACCTTACGTTGCTCAGATACCGTCGATGCTTGGCAAGCGGTTAAAAGCAATAGCAATGTGCAATAAGGTTTCATCTATCAAACTCTTAGTAAAATTGAACCTTATTTTAGCTTAGCACTCAGCAGAATATTTGATGGCCAGGTACGCGATAGAAATGAGTAGGCTTGTCTAATATTTGCAAAATGGCTGTGGCATCCCGTCTGTCAACATGCTCATCGGAAGAGTTCTTCAAAAAATCATCTTAGGCCTGTAAGTTAAAGGTCTATTATTGCCAACTTATAATCTAATGTAGCAATATTTTTGATCCTATGACATGACTTATAAAACGACGATTCCCATGTGACATTTTATTGATGTATAACGGTTAACACCGTATGTTATCTTGGGAACGCCTAATGAAGTTAGGTATCTATTTCTATAAACTATATATTCAGGAGGCGACATGAGCGCATATATGATAGGAACGATTAAAGTAAAACAACCAGAAAAACTTCAAGAGTACTTTAAAAAAGTACAAAAACTCGCCATGCCTTATGGCGCAGAGCCAATCGTTATGGGAAAGGCACAGTATGTCATTACTGGTGGCGATTGTGATCACGAGCTCAACGTTGTCCTTAGATTCCCAAGTATGGAAAACCTTCAGTCGGTATTTGAAAGTGATGAATATAAGACTCTTATTCCATTGAGAGAAGAAGGTGCAGAGATAAAAATGACGGCATATCAAATGGAAAATTTGGTACAGCCTCAACCCTGATTCTAGATAATAACCACTACCAATGAATAGGTTATTAAAATAATGGGTAACATAGCGATTAACGACTCATATTTGTAGCTCAATTTCAAGGTTCATTTCTGACAAAAAAACCAAAACCAGCCCACTCATGTGGGCTGGTTTTATTATATCTATATTATTATTTTTGATTTCTGTCCATATTGGACTTTATATTTCCGGAATGGAGCTAATAATAGTTTTTGTTGAGATATAAACTTATGTATCTAACCTTAACGTATCTTTTTGAAAACCTTTCAGCAATCCAGTTTCTTTTATATAAAGTGAAAATCATTCCATTTCATTTCCCAATCTGAAGGTGAGCCCTCAGGGTCTACTGGATGATAATTATACCAGAATATCAAAGACGCTTGGTTAAGCAGCAAGCTGAAGCTTGAGGAACGTTTTCCTATATTGGAGTAATTGATGAAAAAAGTGATCATCTTAGCTACCGATCATTGTTTATTCTCAAGTATTGGAGGGCCGATGGATATGTTGCTACATGCTGGTGCTCTATGGAGCGGCCATGTAAAAGCTAAGCAATCTCCTTTTTTTGATGTAAAGATTGCCACAGTTGATGGCCAAGCCGTGATGGCATCCAACCAAGTGCCAATCACACCACACTGTTCGATAAACGAGGTGGTCCATACTGATCTCATTATTATTCCTTCTCAAGGACCTAGGTTCAATGGTTCAGATCCGACTTTAAATTTACAAATACAGTGGATGGTTAAGTGGCATAAAGAAGGCGCAGATCTCGCTTCTATAGGCACAGGCGCTTTTACGCTTGCCGAAACGGGGCTACTCAATGGAAAAAAGGCCACGACGCACCGAGCAGCTGAAAAAGATTTTAGAGCACGATATCCAAAGGTTGAGTTATGCACTGATCAGGCAGTTATTGATGAGGGGAACTTGCTATGTAGCCGAGGGACAACTGCGGATCTCAATCTAACGTCCTATTTAATAAACCGATATTGTGGAAGTGCTATCGCCTTACAATCTTCGCTGTATGCTTTTATGGATCTAACCCACAAGCCTTCACCTAATATCCCTATTTTTCTTCCTGAGAAAAATCACCAAGATTTTGTGATCTTAAAAATCCAAGAATGGATTGAAAAAAACTCGAATCGAAGTTTATCGATGGAGGCGATGGCTGAACGTGCTGCGATGAGCCCACGAAACTTCCATCGCCGATTCAAACAAGCCGTAGGGGAAACGGCGTTGAACTACCTCCAAATGGTGAGAATCGAAGCGGCAAAGAGGGAACTTGAAACCAGTCAACGTTCATTTGATGAGATCTCATACGATGTCGGCTACAAGAATGTTAGCTTTTTTCGCCGAGTGTTCAAGCGCTCCACAGGGTTATCGCCTTCTGCCTATAAAAAGAAGGTTACTGTTCAGCATACCGAAGACTAACTTTAGTTTTCATATTGCTTAATATCCTGAGAAAAGGTTTGTTGCAGTGCGAATAACATACTGACGGCGGAACTGGGTTTTCGGCATTGGGTCTCATGCTGTGGCAAAAGAAAAAATAAGAGCGTCTGTTTCTTCCGCCGCGTATTTAAACAGTCGATAAGGCTAACCCAGCCGCTTACCAAAAGAAATTTCCCAAATACTTAGAAGTTTAATCTTTCATTAAAAATTAAACTCCGAGATACGTGTAAGCGACAACAAAAATGGTCACCATAATCATCTCCATAACCAATGGGAAGCCAATTTTTCTGTCAAAACCATCCCCAGCGATGCCGACCCATCGACCAAAAACGACAGCACTCATTGTCATTGCCACTGCGAGGAAAAAAGTAGTATTGCCGGTGACCAGCCCAGTCACCAATATAACTGAAGAACCTATAAACAAACCACCGAGAAACCCCCGCACCGTATTGAGACCTGCTGCTGTTTCTATTCCAATATCGAGAACTTCAACCATCGACTTAGGTACGAACACCGTTCTAATACCTAGACCGGCCAAAAATAAACTGCTTAACAGCACCAAGCCCTGCAAGATAGTGTCCATCATACTAATCCCCTCAAATATTAGGTTTAATTTCTGAGGTTGAATTCGTTTAACGCTATCCCAGATCTCAAATATGTTCCGATCCTGTCACGCTGAATGCTTCCTCGTATGCAGTTCCAGCATATATTTCTCTCAATTCTTTACTAGACTTAAAGAGGACAATTAAAGTCTGATCCGGACAGGTTGAGCACAAATCTCATCTACTCATATTCCGGCATCTGCCTGCCGTAACTCAAGAAGAGCCACCACTCTAACCTAATGAAAATAAACAAGATTACCCTTTAGATAAGCTAATGATTAGAAAAGGACGAAGATTTCCGATCAAACACTATTGGCCTCCGAGGTCAGGCGTATACGCAAATAACAAAAGAAAGTCGTTAGAGCTACACAACCAACTAAACTTAGTGAATTAGAGAAAAGTAATGTGTGCCAACCCTATGAAAAAAATCATACTAATTTTTATCCTAGTATACTCCAGTATTACGTTAGCGGATGAAGTTCGTATAGGGATGAGTATCAATGCGCCCTATCAAGTAGAGGATACATCGGGGTTATCCGGAAGTGTCGTGGCCTTAATGAAATGCTCATTAGATAAGTTGGAAACTCCCTACAAAATCTCTGTGTATCCTTGGAAAAGATCGGTTGGTTTTCTAAGGGCATCTGTGGTGGATATTATATTCAGCTATGAACAAAATTCAGCGTTAGATTCCGTTGCCCAATTTTCCACTCCGTTAGTACTCGAATCTTGGTATTGGTATTGGACTAAAACACTCCCAGAAGTCAACGGCGATTATCATGATTCATCCATTGCTGTTGTATTAGGTAGCAGTCAAGAGCGATGGCTAGCAGACAATCAATACAAAAAAGTCCACCCTGTCCTGTCGATTGAGCAAGCATTAGGACTATTAAGTATAGGAAGAGTGGACCTTCTTTTATCCGATAGCACTCAAATCGAGGCAACATCTCAAAAAATGGGGATAGATTTGGGAAAGTTTGGCAGAGAATTCATCCGATTTTCGACACTAGGTGCCTATATATCCAACAAATTTATTAAAAATAACCCTAATTACTTTGCACTACTAAATGAAAGCATTAAAAGCTGTGAACCAGTAGGCTCAAAGTTAAATAAAAAGTTTAAATCGGTTCTAGACACTCAGGCTAGAGCAATCGCTAAAGTCGCTGAGTCTAGCGTATTGATTGAGTCGATTAGCGCATCGAATAAGAAGATGGACAGTATAGATTTCGAGGAGATCAGTAAGCTTGACCAAACTTGGATTGAAGAACGAAAATCACAATCAGGAGAGTTAATCCAACGGATTATGTCGAATAAATTATCGTCATATTTAAGAGAAATAAAAACAAATCACCCAAACTTATACACCGAAATATTTGCGATGAACAAACACGGTTTAAATGTTGGTCAAAGTGATATAACGAGCGATTATTGGCAAGGGGATGAGTCTAAATTCATTAATACCTTTGGACTAGAGTCAAAAGAAGCGTTCATCGATGACATAAAATATGACCATTCAACACATCTATTCCAGTCTCAAATCAGTATAAGCGTTTTCAAAGAGAACAAAGCTATTGGCGCAATTACATTTGGAGTTAATGTCGAAGAGGCTCTGAGATTGTCCTCCGAAACTCTCACGACTAACGTATCCAGACAAAAATCTCCATAAAACACTAAGAGTTAGGCGTTCTGCTTACCGAAAAAATGCTCGTGACGTCTTTATAGCATGATCTCGGCGATTTTTGGTTCACTGCCAAGCACGACCTACGCACAAAACAATGGCGTGATCCAAATGACGGGGTTGCTAGCCGATATGTCGGGGCCTATATTGGTGCAATTTTGTGGATATTAGGATTACTGCCGTTTTTCGCCAACCTCATTGAACAAATCCCCACGCCTGTTTTAGGGGGCGCTACCCTAGTTATGTTTGGTAGCGTAGTCGCCACTGGCATTCGCATCATCACCCAAAAACCACTTGGGCAACGTGCAATGCTCATTGTCGCCTTGTTATTTAGTGTCGGGTTAGGTATTGAAGCCGTCCCAGAGATATTGCGCCAGCTACCCGACAGTATCCAGCATATCTAATGAGATGGTACGTCCCTCCCTACAGCTAAACTCGAATAGGTTTAGTCTTAAAAAGGAAAGTACCAGATGAATATCCCATACATTATTGGAATCGATTTAGGTAAGAACTCTTTTCATTTAGTTGGTCACGACCAGTCTGGGCATCAATTGTTTAAGAAGAAGTTTACTCGCCAAAAGCTCCTCGAATTTTTATCTTTCCATGAGCCTGTAATTATCGCAATGGAATCATGTGGCGGCTCCCATTGGCTAGCTAGAAAGTGTGCTGAATATGGTCACACAGCTAAGTTGATCCCTCCTCAATACGTGAAACCTTACGTTAAAACAAATAAAAACGACTTCATTGATGCCGATGCTATTGCTGAAGCGGCTTCTCGACCTACGATGAGGTTTACATCAGCCAAAACTGAATCAGCTCAAGTGATTTGTACTATTCGAAAAATTCGCTGTGGATATATT
>NZ_JAKJTA010000015.1:0-92902 GCF_050337555.1 Vibrio profundum | reverse complement strand
GCCCACTTACTGGAAGGTCATGAAGACGCCTTCGAATATAGTGATCGACGGTACAGGGTGTTTGCGTTCCAGGCTCTTTGACCTTAAAACGCTTGTCTCTACGACAACGAACGATGACTGACTGGGAATCATCGCCTATTGAAAGTGACTCTACACACTGTCCTTTAAAGCGAAACAAAGTAGAAGATAAGGAAGGCATATTATCCACATGATTTATAAGATAAATGAGCATTCTAAGTTAACGTAATAATCATGCTGTTATGAAGTAATCAAGCTCAGGAAACCGGAGAAGAGCCCCTCAGGTAGGGCAAGTCTGTCCCACCTTCTTCCTTCCAGCCTATTGTTCTAGATTATAATGGGGCAAATCAGTGCTAGCCTCGGCTAGAAAACTTTCGATCTTTATTGGCAGAGTTCCACATTTATTGTTCGGTTCTAACCTTTAATGTGAGGTGACCGTTGAAGCCACTTTCTCACATCGGTTCTATGAAATGCATAATTTACAGTGTGTTAAATTTTCTTACTGATTTTCTCTTTCAGTATGGCTAAAAATCGATGGGTTTCTTCGCTCAACACTTTGTTTTTATGATAGAAATAACCATAGCTTGCGTGTAAGTTCAACTTGCTGGTATTTAGCACACATAACGTCTTTAATTTAAGCCCTTCTTTGATGGTGTAGCTTGGTAACAAAGCAATCCCAATGCCCGCATAAACGGCCTTTATCAATGCGTTTCTTCCGCGGATTTTTATGCGCGTGTTGTCATCAGAGATGTATTGTGACTTAAACTTTTCCATGTTCTCTTTAAACGATTCTGAAGTCTCAATTTCTATGAAGCACTCTTTTTTAATGTCTGAGCGTGTGACCTTCCTTTTTCCTCTCAACTTGTGGTCGTAACAAGCTGTCAAGCAGAGCTCTGTTTCGAACAATACCTCTCTCACGTAATCACTTTCAACGTGTGAGTTCGCGGATATACACACATCAAACTGATTCGATGTAATGACTTGAGCCATTTTGCTATTGGAAATAACTTCAATATTGACTTTGACCTCTGGCTCTACTTTGAAAAAGTCAATCACTGCCTCCATCGTTAAGTCTTCCAGCCCCGGAATGACCGCCAAAGAGAACTGTTTATCACGTGAAATGTTTTGCTTGATGTTGGCCTTCATTACGTCAAGCTGAGCCAAGACGGCCTCTACTTCACTCAACATACTTCTGCCCTGATCAGTCAGTTGAACTTTCTTGCCGAGCTTTTCAAATAGTGCAAATCCGACGGTCTCTTCCAACATTTGAATGTGTCTTGTAACCGCAGGTTGTGTGATAAACAAGGCCTCTGCCGCTCGATGATAGTTAAGAAACTCGGCAACCATTTGAAAGGTTTTCAGTTGTTTTAAAGTGAAATTCATCGTGCACCTGATTGATAAAAAAATGTTATCACTATGATGATAATACTCTATTTTTAATTATCAACAGAGGTGGTTAATCTATGGCGTATACAAGAGATTAAATGTTTGTGATTGGGGAACGCCATGAAGGCTGATAAACGATTTATGTATACCATTTACGCAATATTCTTTATTGCTTATCTAACACTGAGTTCAACCGCGCCGATTCTGCTGATGATTAGTCAGAAAAGCCAAATGTCGATGACAGAGTTGCAGTTAGGTGTTTCTTTGTTGTTTTTCTTCTTCTCAGTGTCATCGATTGTACTTGGGCCAGTCTCAGACTTTTTGGGTAGAAGACGCGTGTTATTAATTGCTCAAAGTGTTAGCTTGATGGGCTTGCTTGTGTGCTTGTTCAGTGACTCGTTTTATACCTTTGCTTTTGGTCTTGTTATCATAGGTTTAGGCACTGGCGCGTTTTCTGTGGTGTCGCGTTCAATCGTCAACCATGCCATAAAAAATCCCCATTTGTTATTTAAGGCTTACACTACGTTTTCAGTCCTGGTGATCGCTGGGCCTATCGTCGCAACAAAGCTGTCAATTGACATGGCTGAGCATATGAACTGGCATCTTATCTATGGGGTGCTAGCGATACTTGTAGCCTGTTTGCTGTTAAGCACGTACCTAAACGCTCACGAGCCGGACAAATCTTTCGTCCCTAGTCGAGTCAATGTTAAAGGTATTAGTGAGCAGTTCTTGTATTGCGCCAAAAATCCTCTTTTCATGAAAAATGCCATCTTAGTGGGGCTGTTTTTTTCAGTCATACTTGGCTTGTTTCTCGGGTTTGGTCCTGAGGTCTTTATTAAACGTTTCCATGTCTCAACGAGTGATTATTCCAACATTGCTTTGTTTATCTGCGTGTCGTATTTCGTCGGAAATATGATCTCAAAATATATCGGTTCACGGATGGTGAAACGCCACTTGAAGTTTGTTGCGTTTGCTTTGGTTGCCATTGCAACGCTTATCCTTAATACCCATATGACGTTGAATTATACAATCAGTACTTTTATCGCCATTGGTATCGGTGCGGGTATGCTTGGCCCTATGGGAACTCATGGCGGAATGAAAGTGCTAGATAAACATTTTGGCACCGCAGCTGCGATGTTTACCGCTTTTTTCTCAATATTCTCTGCGATTTGGTCTTACCTTCATGCGGTATTAAACATGAATGCCTTAACGCTGATTAGCATCATCCTTTGGTTTATCGTCATTATTTGTACGCTTTTTGAACTTGTAAAACCAGACCGAGAAACTGCGTCAGAGCAGTACGGGCAAGTAAAGTCACCTCGCATACAAAAGGCTGCATAAAATACTGCCACGCGTCACCCTTGAATGAATAAACAACCTGTTTAAGAGGCTAAGCTCTTGAGCAGGTCGTCCATATACCCTGCAGCCAAGGGCTTGTTTATTTTTCAATATGTTGAGACTTGGTAGAGGCGTTTAGGTGCTAGTAGTGGTCGTCGCTGTCCAAAAGCAAACCTTATTCCGTCCGCTTTGTTTAGCTTTGTAGAGTTGCTCATCAGCTAAAGAAATTAAATTCTCCAAGTTATCGGTGTTCTTGTCATAGATACTCATCCCAATTGAAATAGTCACTTTGATAATCGTATGTTTATTGATGCGGATTGTATTTTTTTCAATAGATTCCCTTAGCCTCTCAGCGACAATCAAAGCCCGATCAGAACTTTGCTTAGGGAGGATAACGATAAATTCTTCACCTCCCCATCGACCTAAAGAATCGCTAGCTCTCAAGCTCCGATGAAGGTTTTTTGTGAGCTTTTTCAAAACCTTGTCTCCAGCCATATGCCCATAGGTATCATTAATCACCTTAAAATTATCGATATCTATCATTAACAAGCACATAGCTGAATCATCTTTTTGGCTGCATTGAAATTCATGATTAGCAATCAGCATAAACCCTCTTCGATTTAAAACGCCCGTTAAAACATCATAATCGCTTAGCTGTGATAATGGGGTGACAAAGCGATTGTAAGTATATAAGAACACCACCATGAACCCTGCCGCACCCGCGAGTATCGATCCCCATAGTAGGCCCATATAGAAATCTATATTTGACTGGATACGAGCAATTTTTTTTGAAGTACGATTATTAACACTCGAGATCACTTGGCTGATAGGCACCATAATACTTTTTTTAGCTTGTACGTAGTCGGTGTCGTAGAGCAGTGCTAATGCTTCTTTGGATCGAAGAGAGGATATATCAGAATCTTTTGACGATACGGGCTGTTCAATAAGAGAAAAAGCTTTTTGTTCTATGCCTGCAAGTTTGTCTGAAGCATTCTGGGATTCATCAAGTAATGAAATTTCTGTACCTGTAAAATGAGCATCCAGCATTAAAGATCTAAGTGAACCGCGTTGTAACGGTTCACTTGGATCTAAGTGAACCCCATTTTCTAGATGTAAGTGCCAATAGACGGGCGAGTAGTTTGTTGGGCGGGGAGCGACTCCGTTTCGTATTTTGAGAACAGTCAGAAAAGCTTGTTTGTACATTGGATCGCCTGTTGAAACATATGTACGGGACATACGCGTGAGATCTTCGGAAGATTGTAAAAGATCATTCGCTAGCTGTTGCGCATACTGAGTATTTGCCAATGCTTCCTTGACTTCATAATGTAATGCATTGATCTTATAGGATATCGCCAGCAGTGCTACTAAATAGGCAATGACTATAAATTGAGCACCGAAAGAAAAATGTTGGAACTTTTTGACTAATTTTTTTTTCATCTTTGAGCTTTTTCATCATGCTTAATAGCAAGTCGGCCTTGTTCTTTTAAGAAAGATAAGCTTTACAGCACACTGGTCATTCTACTGTCACGTATCTAACCCGTTATTGGTCTATTCTTATCGCCATCAAGCTCTATAAATAAGTAACCCCAAATAAAACGATAGCTAATGTATAAAAAAAATCGAGTTTGTGGATGAGTTTCTTTTTATCAATGGCTTTGGCTGAAACGTTTTACTCCAGTAGAACAGAACCAATCAACCTAATGTTGGCACTTAGGCAGTGTATATGACTTGTAAATTAAGGAAATTCGGGAGGAAAGGCTATTTCATTGAGAGGTGAGAGCATTCAATCTAACTTGGTTTGGGAGGAATTCCCTTAGGGTGAATGCTACGAAGTTGTCTTTTAAAGTTTAGACATAGTACATTTTTAAGACATAGTGCATTTTGAAGCCATAGTGGCTTGTGATGTGCGTGTTAGAGTGAACAGAAGGAACTCTTCTCCTTTGTACTTCCCATCCCCAAGAATGCCAGTGATCTAAAGTTAAATTGCTTGAAAAAACTAAGTAACTTCAAAGCATCTTTCGAAATAGTCGGATGCTTAATGAAAGAGTTTGTAATTACCAGTCATTATGTTGAGCAGAGCCAAACATTCAACTGAGTTAAGCTTAAGGGGATTACCATGAGTAAAGTTCGGATAGAAAAAGACAGTATGGGTGAGCTAGAAGTGCCAATCAATGCTCTGTATGCCGCCCAGACGCAACGTGCTATTAACAATTTCCCAATCAGTGGTCAAAGTATGCCGCCGGCCTTTATCAAAGCGCTACTATTGGCTAAATATGCGGCTGCACAAGCCAATGCAAAACTAGGGTTAATACCGCCGTCAATGGCAAAGGCGGTTTGTACGTCCGTAGATGAGCTACTTGCTGAACCCAACTTCATGGAACATTTTCCTGTCGATATTTATCAAACCGGTTCAGGGACAAGTTCAAATATGAATGCTAATGAAGTTTTAGCTACATTAGCTACAAAACACTACAAACAAAATGTCGGTGCCAATGACCATATCAACTGTGGGCAAAGTAGTAATGACACCATTCCATCGGCCATTCATATCAGCGCTGCTATCGAATTAGATGAAAGGTTAATTCCGTCGCTGAAGTATTTAGAGAAAACCATACGAAGCAAAGCATCCACACTAGAAGGCTATGTAAAAACAGGGCGCACTCACCTAATGGACGCCATGCCGATTCGTTTAAGTCAATCACTCGAGACTTGGGCTGATCAGATAAGACTTAACATCCAACACTTGGTGGACTTTCAACCAACTATCCAAAGATTAGCTCAAGGTGGAACAGCGGTAGGTACAGGGATCAACGCACACCCTGAGTTTGCAAATATGTTTAATAAAGCACTGGCTGAGAAAACGAGCATCCCGTTTGCTACCGCCGAAAATTTCTTCACGCATATTGGTACTATGGATACGGCTGTGAGTTTATCTGGACGACTAAAAGCTTCAGCCGTATCGCTGATGAAAATATCGAACGATTTACGCTGGATGAATTCTGGCCCTTTAGCCGGGCTTGGAGAAATTGAATTACCCGCGTTACAACCTGGTTCATCGATCATGCCAGGCAAAGTCAATCCAGTTATGCCAGAGGCAGCAGCGATGGTTGCGGCGCAGGTCATCGGAAATGATGCGACCATCACCGTAGCTGGGCAATCTGGAAACTTTGAACTCAATGTTATGCTTCCACTTATTGCTAAGAATTTATTAGAAAGTATTGAGTTACTAAGCAAGGTTTGCGTATTACTAGCGGACAATGCTATTGCTGGATTTACGGTGAAAGCAGATAACCTCAATGAGGCGTTAGCACGTAACCCAATACTAGTGACTGCACTCAATCCGATTATTGGTTATATGAAAGCCGCAGAGATAGCAAAACTTGCATACAAAGAAGGCCGCCCTATAGTTGATGTTGCCGCTGAACATACCGATTTAAGCCGGGAAGAGCTGTTAGAGCTGTTGTCCCCAGAAAAGCTCACTCATGGTGGAATACAAAAACAATAGTGATTAAGTGTACGGGCTCGCTTTTAACTCTGATAGCAATTAAGCGAATGAATCCAATCTCCATAGCCTGTATTTCTACAGGCTTTGGGAACAAGCATGAGTTCTATTACCTTGTTATAGTTATAGTTATAGTTATAGTTATAGTTATTGTTTTGTCACAGACTGTTTCCATTTTATATTTTTTACACGAAAGGAAAGTGCCCGTCTCATGAATAGACGTCGCATAAATATGGGTTACTTCCCTGTGCCCAATTCGCGCTTGTTCATATACTCCGCTAAAACATTGGCATCGGGGTGTTGGCTTTCTTGTAACGCGAAGTAGACGCCTTGCTGATCCCCAGTTTTACGATGTTGACCGAGTTTTTCTTTCGCTTGTATTTTATCAACTACGATTCGGAAGGGGACGATGGCTTGGCGTAGTTTATGCTGATAATCGTCCGGCATGATGTCTTTGTTGCTGAGTAATTCAGGCTCATATTTATTGATGAGTGTATCCATGGTGTTGGCAGCGTCGTTTTCACTCAATAATTCCACGGTGCCATAGCAGTGGATGGCAGCATAGTTCCACGTTGGGACGGCGGGTTTATTGGTATACCATGTAGGAGAGATATACGCATGCGGACCGTTAAAAATCACCAATACACGCTCGCCTTCTAGTTGCTTCCACTGAGGGTTGGCTTTGGCAAAGTGCCCATATAATTGGCCTTTAGCACCTTCTTCTGGCACATATAGCAATGGCATATGAGTGGCTTCAAGATCTGGTGAGATCAGGAGGCCAAAGCTAAACTCGGCGATAAAATCAATGATGGCGTTATCATCTTTCATTTCAAGCTTGTTGGGGATATACATGAATGTCCTTATCAGTAATATTTATCCAGAACACTTTAACAGCTTGAATTTAGGTTTCAATGAGAGGAACGCTTTGTCAATCAACGGTTTCGCTATACACATTTGGTTGCCAAATTTGCATAAGTTTGTTTGGATGCTCAATCGGTGTGAAACCGAATTGTGCGTATAGGCTATGCGCGTCGCGGGTGGCTAAAACGATGCGGCGTAGACCTTGCAAATCTTCATGACTGACGATGGTAGAAAGCAGCCATTTGCTTAAACCCTTGTTTCGTTGTGCCTCAACGATGAACACATCGGCCAAATATGCGAAGGTTGCCTTGTCAGTGATTAACCGGGCGAAGCCCACTTGCTCACCAGTGTTTTTATACACACCAAAACAGAAAGAGTTGGTTATCGCGTTTCTCAGCACTTGCTTTGGGATCCCTTGGGCCCAATAGCTTTGAGATACAAATGAATGGATGAGATCGAAATCGAGATTGTTGGGATCGGTACTGATGTGATAGCCAAGCATTCTTAGTCCTTTAAAATGATGTTGATGTTGATGTTGATGTTGATGTTGATGATGGGCTAGAGCCAGAGCCGTTAAATCTACCCCTTTACATCATGGAACGCCATGGCAACCGTTAGAGTTTGAGCTAGGCACATGGTGGCGGATTGAGAGCGGAAGGCATCAACTTTGGCTTCTTTCACGACAAAGCACAGGTCACTGAAAATTGCCAATGGACTGATTTGACTATCGGTGATGACAATTTGTTGTGCGCCTGCCTTAGCCGCGGTTTCGCTGAGCGCGACAGCCTCTTGTGCATACGGACTAAAACTTATCGATACCACCACGTCTTTGGGGCCAATCAAACTTAGCTGCTCTTGGAACATGCCGCCGAGGCCATCAATGAGAAAGGCACGTTTGTCTAAATGGCGTAGAGCGTAAGTGAGATAAGAGGCCACGCTGAACGAGCGACGAAGCCCAATCAGATAAATATTTTCAGCTTTGCGTAGCATTTCGACAGCTTGAGAAAGCTGTTCGTCTGAGGTTTGCGCGGCAAGATGGGTGAGCGCTTGAGAATTGGCGCGGGCAAATTCTTGCAGTATTTCTTTGGGTGTTTCGGGTGGGCGCTGCTCGTCTTCTAATTGGGTGTACAAGCGAGCTCTGTCTGTGTAGCTTGCGGTTTCCTCAACTAAGTTTTGGCGAAATAGCTGTTTCATTTCGTTGAAACCACTAAATCCAAAAGCGTTGGCAAAACGAATTAAGGTTGAAGGCGGAACATTGGCTTGCTGGGCAATGCTTGCTACGGTATCAAAAGCAACGCTGTTAGAGTTATCCGTCACGTATTGGGCCACTTGTTGTAAACGCTTACTGAGATTTGGGTAATGACGGCGGATTTGATCTTGCAGCTCAGTCAATGAGTGGGCAACCTTAATGTTCTCGCTCACAGCGACGCTCTCCTATTCATCTTAATCGAAACATAACGTTACTCACGATACATAAATTATCGCTATAAATGAAACTTTTATTTCATTTTTGTCTTCGATATGAAATGTCGAGATCGCGAAATTACCCTCTCTTACTGCCTGCCATTCATTTTGTTTATTGGCCTAGGTGCAAAATCTTGCTGATGGTCACACAATGAACCTTGTGTTTTGTTTTTGTTTGAAAATGAAATAAACATTTCGTATAACATTGTCATCAAAGCAAGCTCGTTGAGTTCAAGTTGAGTATCATCACGAGCGAGGCAGGTGCTTCTAGCAAGCCGCTATTAAGAATACCCATTCTAAGGGAAGGAGAAATGAAATGAAGGCCATCGATAAGAAGCTTGACCTTATATGCATGGGGCGTGTTGCCGTCGATTTATATGGAGAGCAGCAAGGTGCTCGCCTAGAAGACATGGGGTCATTTGCCAAATATTTGGGTGGATCGTCGGGTAATGTCGCTTACGGAACCGCGCGACAAGGTATTAAGTCGTCTATGTTGGCGCGAGTGGGTGACGAGCACATGGGACGATTTCTAAGGGAAGAGTTGCAACGTGTTGGCGTTGATACCAGTCACCTTATTACCGATAAAGATCACTTAACAGCGTTGGTTATTCTCGGCATTAAGGATCACGAGACTTTTCCCTTGGTATTCTATCGTGACAACTGCGCTGACATGGCGATCACGGCTGAAGATGTGAATGAAGATTACATCGCATCAGCGCGCTGCTTAGCGATCACTGGCACTCATTTATCTCACCCTAAAACGCGTGATGCGGTGATCACTGCACTGAATTATGCGCGTAAACATAATGTGAAAACGGTACTGGATATTGATTATCGTCCGGTGCTTTGGGGACTGACCTCTTTGGGAGATGGAGAAACTCGTTATATCGAATCGGCGCCTGTGACCGCTCAATTGAAAGAAGTGCTGGGCCTGTTCGATTTGATTGTCGGAACCGAGGAAGAGTTCCATATCGCGGGTGGTTCAACCGAGACATTGGCAGCTCTTCACGGCGTTCGAGAAGTTTCTCAGGCTGAACTTGTTTGCAAACGTGGTCCATTAGGGTGCTCCGTGTTTAGTGAAGCGATTCCGACGGATCTTGATGGCGGAATTAATGTTCAAGGCGTTCGTGTTGACGTACTGAATGTACTTGGTGCGGGCGACGCGTTTATGTCTGGCCTGCTGCGCGGATACTTAAACAATGAAAGCTGGCAGCAAACTTGTGCATACGCGAATGCGTGCGGCGCCCTAGTGGTGTCACGTCATGGCTGCGCGCCTGCGATGCCGAGCAAAGAAGAGCTAGATAACTATTTATTACGTGTTGAAGACGTGCCTCGTCCAGACAAAGACCCGCAGTTAACACACTTGCACCGAGTCACAACGCGCGACAAGTCGTGGCAAGAGCTATGTATTCTAGCGTTTGATCACCGTATCCAATTTACCGATATGGCTCGTGAAGTTGGGGCTGATCTCAATCGAATCCCAGAACTTAAAAAGCTCATCTTGTCTGCTAGCCAGCAAGTTGCGCAAGAAGCCAACTTAGAGGGTAGAGCAGGTATTTTATGTGATGGCCATTTTGGCCAAGATGTGTTGAATGAAGCTTCGGGTTCGGGGTGGTGGATTGGCCGCCCAGTTGAGATGCCAGGATCTCGCCCGTTGGAGCTAGAACATGGCAATATTGGCTCGCAGCTGGTGACGTGGCCAAAAGAGCATGTGGTGAAGTGTTTAGTGTTCTTTCATCCGGAAGATCAACATGCACTGCGTTTAGAGCAAGAAAAGCAAGTACGGGAAGTCTATAGTGCATGTTGCCAATCTGGCCATGAGATGTTGCTTGAAGTGGTACTGCCAGCCAACATGCCGCAAGAAGATGACATGTATGTACGTGCCATTCAGCGATTTTATAACCTAGGCGTGAAACCTGATTGGTGGAAATTGCCACCGCTTGCTTCTCAAACGTGGCAGCAAGTCGAAGCCTTAATTATTGAACGAGATGCGCATTGTCATGGTGTCGTGTTGTTAGGTTTGGATGCGCCTGAAGAAGAGTTGAGCTGTGGGTTTAATCAAGCGGCTCAGAGTAACTTAGTCAAAGGGTTTGCGGTTGGCCGCACTATTTTTGGTCAGCCATCTAAAGGTTGGTTGGCAGGAGAGTTAAATGATGGTGAACTCATCGCGCAAATCAAGCACAACTACCATAACTTAATTCGCTTATGGCGAGCGCGTGGCTAGAGGCAAAATAAAATGACGATAAAAACAATTCGCCTAACGATGGCTCAAGCGCTCGTTAAATACCTTCAAGCGCAAAAAGTGGAGGTAGACGGCCAAGTTCTACCAATTTTTGAAGGCGTGTTTGCTATTTTCGGCCATGGTAACGTGGCTGGGCTAGGGGAAGCGCTCTATCAAGTTAACGATACTTTGCCGACTTACCGTGCGCATAACGAGCAAGCGATGGCGCACAGTGCGATTGCGTTTGCCAAAGCGAATAACCGCCGCCGTATGATGGCTGCGACGACTTCTGTCGGCCCAGGGGCGCTTAATATGGTGACCGCGGCGGCGCTCGCTCACGTAAACCGATTGCCAGTATTGCTACTTCCGGGCGACACATTTGCGACTCGTGAACCTGATCCAGTGCTTCAACAAGTTGAAGATTGGAGCGATGCGACAATTACGCCGAATGATTGCTTTAAACCGGTCAGCCGTTTCTTCGATAGGATTACTCGCCCTGAACAATTGCTCAACAGTCTGCCTCAGGCAATGCGCGTTCTGACCGACCCCGTGGAATGTGGGCCCGTGACGATTTCACTGCCACAAGATGTGCAAACCATGGCATTTGATTATCCGGAGCATTTCTTTGCTGAGAAATTACATCGTATCCGCAGACCGAGTGCTGATGAATTTGAGCTTGAGCAAGCGGTTGACTTGATTCAGCAAGCGGAAAAACCTTTAGTGATAGCTGGAGGTGGGGTTCACTATTCAGAAGCCACGGAGGAATTCCAACAGTTTGTCGAGCAGTTTGGCTTGCCTGTTGGTGAAACTCAAGCGGGCAAGGGGGCGCTAGCATGGGACCACCCAAGCAATCTTGGTTCAATCGGAGTAACAGGTTCGAGAGCGGTGAACACGTTAGCTGGTGAAGCCGATGTGATTTTTGCGGTAGGGACTCGCTTGCAAGATTTTACTTCTAGCTCTCGGGCATTGTTTCGCTCTGATGCCAAAATTGTCTCGTTGAACGTCAATAGTTTTGATGCGATCAAGCATTACAGTGCACCGCTTGTTGCCGATGCTAAGCAAGTAATTCCTCAGCTTAGTCAGGCGTTAAATGGTTGGCGCGTAAGCTCAGAGTGGCAAAACAAAGCTGAATTATTGAGAGTGGAATGGAATCACTCCGTGGATATTGCCACAACCGATCGTCAAACTGATTTACCAACGGATGCGGAAGTGGTGGGAGCGGTTAACCGCGGCGCAAACGACAAAGATATCGTGGTGTGCGCGGCAGGTGGTTTACCCGGTGAATTGCACAAGCTTTGGCGCACCAATTACACCAAAGGCTATCACTTAGAATATGGCTTCTCCTGTATGGGCTACGAAATTGCTGGTGGATTAGGCGTGAAAATGGCGAAGCCTGATTCAGACGTGTTTGTCATGGTCGGAGATGGTTCTTATTTGATGCTCAACTCTGAAATTTCTACTTCGGTCATGCTTGGTCAAAAGATGATTGTTGTAGTGTTAGATAATCGGGGATATGGCTGTATTAACCGATTACAGCATTCTTGTGGTGTGAATGGGTTTAACAACCTTCTTGAAGACTGTAATACGGTGGAGGAAGGCGCTCCGAAGACGGATTTTGCCGCCCATGCTCGCGCCCTTGGCGCTCAATCAGAAAAAGTGGCGAATATTGCGGAGCTAGAGCAGGCGCTACAACGCGCTAAAGCGTCACCTATTACCTACGTCGTTACCTTAGATACCGATCCACTGAGCACCACCGAAGCAGGCGGTTCGTGGTGGGAAGTCGCGGTGCCAGAAGTCTCAATGAGTGAACCAGTACGTGAAGCCCGCATGCGCTATGAAGAAGCTAAGAAGAATCAAGTAATTTAAGGACAATAACAATGACAGTACAACTCGGTATTAACCCCCTCACTTGGACCAACGATGATCTTCCTAGCCTTGGCGCTGAAACCTCGTTAGCGACTTGTTTGATGGAAGGTAAAGAAGCTGGATTCTCGGGCTTCGAGCTTGGCAATAAATTCCCACGTGATGCTAGCGTTCTCGGCCCAATCTTAGAATCGCACCAATTAAATTTAGTGTCAGGTTGGTATTCAGGCGAGCTTTTGACTCGCAGCGTTGAAGAAGAGATTGAAGCGGTTCAGCCACACTTAACCCTGTTGCGCGAAATGGGTGCCAAGGTGATGGTGTTTGCGGAAGTAACAGACTGTATCCACTGCGATCAAAGCACTCCGGTTCATTTGCGTCCTGCATTTCCGAAAAGCCGATGGCAAGAATATGGGCAAAAGCTGACTGAGTTTGCCAAATATACGAAGAGCCAAGGAGTTCAAGTGGCTTACCATCATCACATGGGCACAGTGATCGAATCAGAACAGGATATCGACCAATTGATGCAGCATACCGGTGACGAGGTGGGTTTGCTGCTCGATACGGGCCACTTGACGTACGCCGGTGCAGATCCCTTGTCTGTGGCTCAAAAATGGGCCCATCGCGTGAATCACGTGCACACCAAGGACATTCGTCTAGACGTGCTCGCAGATGTGAAAAATCGCAAAATTAGCTTTTTAGATGCTGTGCTCGATGGCGTATTTACCGTGCCGGGAGATGGTGGCATTGATTATCTTCCTGTCCTAAAACGTTTAGCGGAGGCGAAGTACCAAGGCTGGTTGGTTGTGGAAGCCGAGCAAGATCCTGCCATCGCTCATCCATTAACTTATGCAAAATTAGGCTTTAAGAACTTACATAAACTGGCATCTGACGCAGGTTTGTTGAACAAATAATGGCTTTGAAGGAAACCATCATGGAAACAGTACAAAACTTTATTAATGGCCGCGATAGCGAAAGTCATAGTGAACGCTTTAGCGCCGTTTATGACCCGTCAACGGGGGAACAAATTCGTCAGGTGGTGCTTAGCTCGGCTGCTGAAACCGCGGAGGCAATCGACTTGGCAGAGCGTGCCTTTCCTGCTTGGGCGAAAACGTCGCCATTAAAACGCGCTCGTGTGTTGTTTAAGTTCAAAAGCCTTTTAGAGCAAAACATGGATTGCATTGCGCGCACTATTTCTCAAGAGCATGGCAAGGTTTACTCCGATGCTGTGGGAGAGGTGACACGCGGGCTGGAAGTGGTCGAGTTTGCTTGTGGGATCCCCCACCTGCAAAAAGGCGAGCATTCCGCCAATGTTGGCAGTGGCGTGGACAGTCACTCATTGATGCAACCTTTAGGGGTTTGTACGGGGATCACGCCGTTTAATTTTCCTGCTATGGTGCCAATGTGGATGTTCCCGATTGCACTGGCGACGGGTAACACTTTTGTCCTTAAACCTTCAGAAAAAGATCCCAGTGTGAGCCTGATTTTGGCTAATTTACTGCAACAGGCTGGCCTACCTGATGGTGTGTTCAATGTTGTGCAAGGCGATAAAGAAGCGGTGGATGTGTTACTTACCGACTCGCGTATTCAAGCGGTCAGCTTTGTGGGTTCTACTCCTATTGCTGAATACATCTATTCGACTGCTTCTGCACATGGTAAACGTTGCCAAGCACTTGGTGGGGCTAAAAATCATTGTATTTTGATGCCAGACGCCGATCTGGATATGGCCGCAAACGCAATTATGGGCGCAGCCTTTGGCGCCGCTGGAGAGCGTTGCATGGCGTTATCGGTAGCCGTTGTGGTCGGTGATGAAACGGGTGACGCACTCATTGCTCGACTAGAGAAGCAAATTGCAAACATGCGTGTCGGCCCGGGCTTAGTTGACGGGCCAGAAAATGATATGGGGCCGGTGATATCGGCCGCGCACAAAGCGAAGATTTGTGACTATATTGCCTCAGGTGAACAGCAAGGCGCTAAGTTAGTGGTCGATGGTCGAGATTGCTTGGTCGAAGGGCATGAGCAAGGCTACTTTGTCGGCGCGACACTCATTGATGACGTATCGCCAGATATGACCGTTTATCAAGAAGAGATCTTTGGCCCTGTATTGGCGGTTGTTCGCGTGAAAGATTACGATACCGCACTGGAGCTAATCAATCGTCATCAATATGGCAATGGAACCGCTATTTTTACTCGTGATGGTGAAACGGCACGTCAATTCAGTGAAGATGTGCTGGCGGGTATGGTTGGGGTGAACGTGCCAATCCCAGTACCGATGGCTTTTCATAGTTTTGGTGGATGGAAACGTTCGGTGTTTGGCCCGCTTAACGTTCATGGTCATGATGGTGTGCGTTTCTATACACGTATGAAAACGGTGACTAGCCGATGGCCAACCAGCGTGCGCTTAGAGCAACATGAAAGCACATTCGTCATGCCGACTATGTAACAAAATTAGATAAGGCTAAACACGATAAAGCGCTTCAGCACAATGGGGCGCTTTTATTGTAGAGTGAATAATATGATTACCTAAACTAGACGGAATACGGCTTATGGGGCGTCTATTTCGGTGCGACTTGGGAGTTTGACCAATTGAGTGCATCTGATGAGTCTAGGAAGAACTCGATTTTGAACTCCGGGTGGTCTGGGCTCACATTATTTTTCACAATTACCGCTTTTTTGATGGCATTTGCGTTCATGACTAACGCTAACGAAACCATACCGCGGTTTTGCATGTTAATAGAATATTCATTCCACGTAGTTAACGCGTCAGGGGTACCGAGTTCCCATTCATTTGCCAAGCAAATCAAACCCCAAGTATTTTCAGGCATTTGTTTAGCATGCTCCAAAATGTCTCCCCCGAAATCGAGAACCGTTTCACGGTTCCAAGCGCCCGTACACACAGTGACTACAACTTGATTTTTTACTTCCAGCGCGTAGTTCCCATGGCGATTGCTCTTTGTTGACACGGCTCTTCTCCCGTTAACGTTTCATCCTACTCGTGAAAATTCGAGTCTCATGATTACAAGGCTGCTCTTCCACGTATTGCAAGTATAGCCTTCGCAAGACGTTCGCCAATCATATTGGGTAGTTTTTCGCTCTCGCGGTATTTTTACGACGCTTATGCTATGTCTCACTATCTTTCTGAGCTGTAGTGCGATTTATTTATCTCGCGCTTGATGTTTCCGCTTCTGTTTGTTTTTTTCGATGATCTTTTCCAGTTCGGCTCTTGTGTATGCTCTTCGAATATAAAATCCAAACGTACTTTGCCTACCGTGAAGATATAAAACGTTATCTTTTGATAAATATACTTTTTCATAAACGCAAAACTTTTCAGTGAATGTCTTCTCTATCAGGTCGCTTTGAATTTGATACTTACACTTGGATCTTTCGTGCTCAGAGTAGGTGACTTCCTGCTTTTCAATATGGCTTTTTCCAAAGTTTTTGGTGTATGTGGACGGAAGGCCATAATAAATCGTAATATAGGTTAGCCAAGAAATTAGTATTGATATGGCGATAGTCCACGGCACTCTTAAGATAGTATGAACGTGATTGGTTGTTCTCCAAGCGGCACGTACCACGAGGGCGGCGAAAACGATGAACACACTATGTACAATGTAGAATCCTAAGCCGTGATTTTCGCTAGGTATGTAATGTCCATCGAACGCATGGATAAAGCTATAAACAGGAGTGATAATAATGAATAAAAACATTGATACTGTCACTAAACCTGCAACTAAGTTTAGAAACTTGTTTTTAAACAAAGGTTTTACTTTTTTATTTCTATGTTCATTTCTATTTTCTATTGTTCTTCTTCGTTTTAATCTATTATAAGCATCCGTACTATCCTGAGTATGGGCTAACTTATTGTGTTTGTTGTTTTTTATTTTTAATGAATATAAAGTTTCGACTAACTGAAAATAATCTTCGATATCCCAAGGGACGAAAATTGTCTTCTTGCCTTGAGTAATGATGTCGATTCCTTTTACGCCCGCCCAATCCGTCCTCGTATAATCTGATATCTGGTCTAAATCAACGGTGACTCTTTTGAAATACTTGCTTCTACCAATCATTCTATTTTGATCAATGGTAACTGAGAAATGTCTGGTTAACAGAGATCTTGGGACTGTAGTTATGAACAGTAGAAAGTAGCAGGCCACAAAAAACAACATGAGATAAAGTAGTTTGTTCAGAGCGACGTTCTGCCAGAAAAATGAGCCATAGATAGCGAGAATAATCAGTAAGCCTGTGATGATAATAAAAGGCTTTATAGCGAGGTTATATAAAACCCTCCCCCAAAGTACGTGGTGCTTTTTAGTCTGCCAAACCATCTTCCTTGACCAGTACGGTTAGTTTCCTATGACTTAGTATATACTCCCGGCGCATCTCGTGTATCTCAAATGCGACAGGGCTGCTAATGATGTCTATCCAATGCCTTTTGGCATGAGCCACGGCCTACTCATTTTACTTGAGTCTATTGTTTCGATTTCTGGTTATGACGCCAAGTTTTTGAATTGGTTTATAATATTTCTCTTTTACATGGATTGAATGATGGCTACTGTGGAAGTGAAATGTCGTTTTTGTTCTCAGACTGACCCTGTTATGAAGCCTCTAAACCCGGAGTAAAGGAAAGGATAGTCGACATAGCTATGAATAGCGCAGGACGATGAGACACAGGACGAGTTCTGAAGGTCGGCTACAACACTGTTTTGCGCACTCGACTAAAGAGATTAGTGAGAAAAACCATAGGCTTCTCTAAGTTAGAAACCATGCACGACAAGGTGATTGGTACTTTCATCGAGCGAGAGTATTACTAGTGGCTCAACTAATTGGAGTCATTACCCGGGTATCAGTGTGAAAGTAGCCGGTGAACGCAGTCAGCACGCCAATAAACGTTTGGCTTATGCGTTGTTAATGCATAAGCTAGAAGCCGAAAACGCCAAGCAACTCTCTCATCATGAACAGCAGCGTTGGCAACAACATTGGGAACTTGAGCACGGCAACCCCGTGAAAACCTTTAAGGGTAATAAGTTCGTTTGTAGTTGAGTTGTTCGTATTGAAGTCTCCTGTAATTATTTGAAATCTGACTTCACCTAGACGACGAATTCAGGCTGGATCAGCGTTGTTCAGCCTGTCTTTTATCGGTTCGTTTCCTACTCCCTGAAGCAAGACTTCCCCACTAACAATTCATCCGAAACAACTAAGATGGGAAACGTCTAGTGAGTGCCATTTTTACGCTTATTTCTGCTTCAGAGATCGCGTAATTGTATGACTTCCCTTGAGAATCCAATGGATTGTGTATTTTTAGTCTATTCTTGATTCTGTGCACTTGTATGAGCGCGATATCGTTGATCTCAATATTGTATTTGAGTCTCAGGTCGTATCTTTATCAATGATAGCTAGCCGAGGTTGATAGAAATGAGTGATAACTAGGGACGCTAGCGAATCTGGGAGAGTGATAAAAATGAAAATGTATTGGTCTGTACTGATAGGAATGTTGGTATTTTTTGTCGGGCGCACTTCCGTATGGGCCGAACAGCCAATTCATATTTATCTTGATGCCGATCGCACTGGAACACGAGACTCGGGCGTTGCTATAGAGCGCGGAATTATGGTCGCACTAGATGAAGTGGATTATAAAATCGCAGGCCACTCAGTAACGTTATTAGTTCGTGACCACCATGGTAGTGCGGTGCGCAGCAAGCGTCATTTACGAGAGTATCTTGCTGACGACAACGCGCTGGCCGTATTTAGTGGTTTGCACTCGCCTCCACTGCTAGAAAATCTTGCTTATATCCACGACAAGGGGATTCTGATACTTGATCCGTGGGCAGCAGCAGGGCCCATCACACGTTATCCATCTGAAATAAACTGGGTGTACCGTTTGTCCGTTGATGACACCAAGGCGGGAGAGGTGATTGTGTCTCACGCCATTGGGGAAGGTTTTAGTAAGCCCTACTTGTTGCTAGAAGAAACGGGATGGGGGAAATCCAACTATAAAACGATGACTAAAGCGTTGGCGAAGAGAAACTTATTTCCAGTCGGTGTTCAATGGTTTAACTGGAACTTAGGTGAGACAGGAGCCAAAATGATGCTGCGTAATATGCATGCGGCAGAAGCGGATGTAGTTTTGATGGTGGCGAATGCCCCCGAAGGAAAAACGTTTGCACGTGCTATGTTGGCGCTGGAGAAAGAAGACCCAAATATGAAGCCGTTACCCATTCGCAGCCATTGGGGAATAACAGGAGGAGATTTTCCACGTGAGATTCGCTTAGAGATGCGCTCAAAACTCGACTTAAAGTTCTTACAGACACGGTTTTCATTTGTTTCGTCCCCGCCGACACAGGAGTCATCTGCCGTTTTAGAAAGAGCAAAAAGGGTGTATCCGAGACAGATCCGAAGTGCCGCTGATATTACGGCACCAACGGGGTTCATTCATGCTTATGACTTGACGAAACTTTTCATTGCTGCAGTAGAGAAAGCTCAATTAACTGGCGATATAGTCAAAGACAGAGAGGCAGTTCGTGTTGCGATGGAGAATCTTGATCAACCAATATCTGGGCTGATTAAAACTTATCAGCGACCTTTTACAACATTCAGTACAGATCAACCGGACGCCCATGAAGCACTGGGTAGCGAAGATTTTGTGATGGGGTACTACGACACCGAGAACAGGATTATCCTCGTTGAAGAGCAGCAAGAATAACAAAAAAAGCACGACTCGGTTTGGCATTTCAGTTGCCTTCATGTGTTTTGTTTTATTGAGTATTTTATTACTCGGTGCCAGCTTAGGAACAGTAATGGTACTGAAAGTCGATGAACTGATTCGGCAAAGTCGTGAAAAGCTCATCAATCAGCAAATGGAGTCGGTTGCGCACGATGTGTTTAGTTATCTTCGACTAAGAGACATTGTGCTACGTGATTATGCAGACTTTCCCGTAGTCACTCAGGGCGTGATGCAGCCGACATCTGGGCTTGCTAACGCCAGTGATTTTATGCACGGCTTGTCGTTGCTTGGGGATAGGGTGCCGGTTCACTTGTTTGATTTAGACGGGGAGCTGGTTTATTCCACTGATCCGGAATCTCATTGCTTACAACAAGCAAGAAATATCGAAGCGTTTGATAGCAATGTTAACGCTGAACGTATCCATTTGAAGTTTTGTCGTTCGAAAAATGGCGGCACGGACAGCTGGATGTTAATTACCCCTGTTGCTTACAACCTTTATATCGAAGGGTATCTAGCTGCTGAAATTTCGACGGGGAAATTGGTTAATGATTTGGCTCTCAATCAATATGCTGAAGAGTATCACCTTAGCCTAATGCATGGTGATGAAGTGTTACTGGCATTGGGCAATATTGCTGGGAAAAGTGACGATATTGTCAGTATTCCGGAGTTAGGTATCGAACTGCATTATCGCAGTGATGCAACGGCGATTGCGAATGCTCGCGAATCTGTGGTGATCAACTTTACTTTGTTTTTATCTTTCCTCATGTTCATTATTATTTTCTTGTCGCGGCAGTTCGGCAACGCGTATTTTGTGCGGCCACTGGAAGAGCTTAGAGAGCTGACCAAGAAGTTAGCCGACAACGAAAATATCCCTCAGAGTGACTGGAAAAAAGTGCGCATCAATGAAATCCGTGATTTGGAAGATAACTTTCGTACCATGGCTGAAAAGGTTGCCCGTAGGGAGCTCGCGCTAAAATCGGCAAACGATTCACTGCAAGATCTCAATGAGAAAACCATCCAACAGCAACAAATGCTGGTACATTCCGAAAAGCTAGCCTCGGTCGGTCAATTGGCTGCGGGTGTGGCGCATGAAATCAATAACCCGACCAGCTATGTTAAAGGGAACTTGGAACTGCTACAGCAATATGCTCGTGCGATTTCAACAATGCTCCCTATTTACCAAAAAATTGAAGACGCGTTGAAGCAACAAGGAGGAGCTGATACCCATCTGCAAGAATTAGAAAATTTGAAGAAGCAGCACGACCTAGATTACATTTTGGGGGATATCGGCGATTTAACTCAAGAGTCACTGGATGGTGTGACCCGAATTCAAAGCATTGTTAAAGACCTCAAAAGTTTTTCTCGTGTCGATGACGATACGATGAAGAGAGTGAACTTAAATGAAGACGTGATTGGCGCGGCCATTCGTTTAGTTAGCAGTGAGATTCGCTACAAGTGCGAAATTATCGAGAATTTGGCGGATCTACCTCTGGTCGAGTGCCGTTCTGGAGAAATCAGTCAGGTGGTGATGAATCTACTGATGAACGCTCGAGATTCTATTGAGGAACAGGGAACCATTACTATTTCTAGTTTTATCCGAGGCGATAGTGTGTTTATGTCGGTGATTGATACTGGGAGCGGTATTTCAGAGCAGCAATTGTTAAAGCTGTTTGACCCTTTTTATACAACCAAGAAAGTGGGCTTAGGAACTGGGCTCGGTCTATCTATTTGTCAGGCGATTGTGCAAAATCATCACGGTGATATCAAAGTGAAGAGTCAGTTAGGTAAGGGGAGTGAGTTTACGGTAAGGTTACCAATACAGAGGTGAGTTCCTCTGAAGCGTGCCGACAATTCTGAAGAGGCTGATGCCCATTAGCGAGAATTGAACCGGTCTGCAGTCAAAGAATATATCGGAGCACGGTGAAATGGAGAAGCAAGATGTAGTTTTATTTGTCGATGATGAAGAGCCAATATTGAAGATGGTCAGTCGACTATTTCACAGTGAAAACATGCAAATTTTGACCGCCAACAGTGGTGAGGAAGCGCTAAAGCTATTAGATGTTCACTCCGTACAACTCGTGATCTCCGACCAACGAATGCCGCAGATGTCCGGCTCGGAGTTACTGACTCAAGTGCGAGTAACGTATCCGAATGTGATACGCATGATAATGTCTGGCTACGCCGATATATCTTCTGTGGTGGAGTGCATCAATGATGCGCACATTCACCATTTTGTCCCGAAACCTTGGGATACAGAACAGCTTAAGCAGCTGATAGCTGAGTATCTTGACGTTGCGAGAATACGAGAAAGCACCCCATGCCAATCGTCCGATAGCCGTGTGTCGGATATACATGCATCTGATATTCATGTGGATTTACTGGGTACCATCGCCGAACTACGTGATCAGGTCGCGGCGTTGGAAAAGGCTAAGGGGCACAACGCGCCTTAGCCTTTCATTGATGCCAAGTGCTGGAGGCGGCTGGGCCTGTGGGGGGCTCACTAGATGTGAATATGCTGAATCGCGCTGCGCAGATCCTCTACACTGTGTTTTAAGTCGATGACCGTTGGCTCAAGTTGGTTGACCGCTTCATTCATAGAAGCAGATAAATCTTTCACGTTAGTCAGGTTACTTGAAATTTCGTTGCTCACGGTAAGTTGCTCGTCTGTTGCTGAAGCGATGGCGGTATTTAGGCGATGGATCTCTTCTGCTGACCCTTGAATGGTGCCCAGTGCATCGTTGGCAACCCCCATATTCTCTCGAGTTGATTGCATTTTGTCTGAACTGCCTTGGATTGTCGTAGATGACTGCGTCGCTTTGTCCTGCAGTGTTAAAATGATGCTTTCAATTTCTCCGGTAGAATCCTGAGTTCTTTGAGCGAGAGAGCGGACTTCATCCGCAACTACAGCGAAGCCTCGGCCTTGTTCACCAGCCCGCGCAGCCTCGATAGCGGCATTGAGTGCTAATAAGTTGGTTTGTTCGGCGATGGCTTTAATCACATCAAGCACATTTCCTACATTTTTGGATTCTTCCGCGAGTTGTTGAATAATATCGGAAGTGTTGGTGAACTCTTCTTCTAATAGCGAAAACTCAGAAGTGGTTTTGTCAAAAACAGTTTTACTCGTAGAGGCTTCTTTCTCCGCACTACCGGCATATTGCTTGGCCATCGTCGTGCTTTCGGAGACGTTGGAGAGCGCGGCGGTCATTTGTTCCATCGCTGTCGCCGCCATATCCATTTCTTGGCTCTGTTGGCTGGCCAATGAGATATTCTCATGAGTGATATTTTGAATGACGTCGGATATTTTTAGGATTTCTGAATTCAGGCTGTTGATTTTATTGACTGTTTTCCCATAGCTAATCAACACGTGGTTTATAGCGGAGCCAATAACACCTAGTTCATTGTTTCGAGTATTGTCGACTCGAAGGGTCAGATCTGAATCTTTATCCACTTGATCTAATAAGCTTGCCATTTCATCAATTGGCCGTACAACTTGGCGGTTGATGACAAAATAACTGGCTACGGCAATCACGAATACTAACAGCAGCGCGATCGTACCGACCGACACCATGGCTTGCACTTCATTGGCCGCAGAGTGAAGTTGCGCTCCAGTTCTTTGTTCAAGTTCAATGAAGAATTTATCGATAGGCGCCATGATTTTGGCTTTTTCTTGGTGGTATTTATTGCTGTGCAGTAACTGAGCGGCCATTTTACTATCTGGTGACCCTTTTTTGGTGTAATTCCCTGCGCTGTCAGGGTACAAGCCTTTTACCGCGTTCATTGCTTTAACTTCCATCGCAACTAAAGCGTCGGAGTTATTTTGTGCTTGTTTGAGTAAGCCAAATTCAGCTTGAGTGAAACCAAGCGATTTCATGGTGTCTTGTAGCGCGATGGTTTCTCCATCTGGTTTGGGTTTTTGCCCGTAGTTCAGTACAAGGTCCCAGTATATGGTGTGGTAGCTTTTAGGCCGTGGCTTATCACCGTTACGTATGGCCAGTATATCCATGTACATTTTTTCGTATTTATCGTCGCCCGTCAGCACATAGGTTCGGCCGAGGCGCGTAAGGTCGTCAGAACTTTGTCGTAATTCATCTGCTGCTTGGTAAGACTGGTAGCGAATTTGAGACATTTGATCCACTTTGTCTACTAGGCTACTAAGTTGTAATAACGCTGCGATGCTAATGATGATGCCAATACTGATAGCGGCAAAACCTACCTTCATCGAGTTATTAATATTCATGCTACGTGTCCTTCGTGCTGGGCAGAGAGCGTCTGTATGTTGATTTTTGCTCTTGGTCGCTAAGGATTTTCAAAACTTGAATTCGCATTGCCCTAGCAACATCTCTGTGTTGCTGACACATTGTGGCGGACGCTGACGTCAGCCTCACTGTGTTAATGTTCAATAAAGTGTAGCTGAAGTTCACTATTTGGTAGCTAGAGTGGCGATGCTGAGTTTACAAGGTTGTTGCGGTCAGGTAATGTGATTGCTCCTAAATGACTAGGGAGGCTAAGTATTATGTTTTGTGTGCTTGCGCTTCTTTCCACCGTTAAGTTATGAAAATAAGACAAAAGATTGCAATTTTAGTGGATGTGCAAAACGTCTACTACACGACCCGAGATAAGTATCAACATAATTTCGACTATAACCGTTTTTGGGAGCTCGTTACCCAAGACAGGGAAGTAATACAAGCAAACGCATATGCGATCGCTAGCCAAGACTCGAAACAAAGGCAATTCCACCATATTTTGCGAGGAGTGGGGTTTCAAGTACATTTGAAACCATTTATTCAGCGCCGCGACGGTAGCCGAAAAGGAGACTGGGACGTCGGTATCGCGTTAGATGCGATAGAGCTTGCCGAAGAGGTCGATGTGGTGGTGCTAGTTTCTGGCGACGGTGATTTTGAGGTTTTGATCAATCGAATTCACTCCAAATATGCCAAGCAAGTAGAGGTATTTGGTGTACCAGGATTAACCGCTCAAAATCTAGCGGATGCGGCGGATAGGTTTATTCCGATCACCGATGAGTTCCTCCTTTTATAAGCAATCAACGCTATCTATTGCTGTCTGTAGAAAAGGTCTGACTGAATAATTAGTGGATTTTGTTTTTTATTCCATCAAAAACAAAATATTAGAATTCATTTTTAAACTTTTAATAAATCTTTCTCATTTGTTAATGTTTTTAACATATTGAAATATTTCGATATTTTCCATATTTCCAGTATATAACACTTCATTATGGTCTGGGCTAAGAATAAACTTTGTTAGATTTGGCTTGGAATCTGTAGTAAATCCGGTATGCTGCAAGTGAATTTTTATTCACTATTTGTTGGGAAATATCGCAGAGGGTGCAAAGTTAACAGCAGCCGTTGCTGTCCTTTGTGTTCTGAGAGTTAGATGAACAACATTGAGAAAGGTTTCTTTCTCTGTTGTCTAGCCTAGTTTCAATATCCTATAAAAATCTAATTAATACGGGAAAGTATATATATGAGCAATGTTTCTCACCCCAAAGGTGTACTGTACGTCATTAGCGTACAGACTTGGGAGTACTTCAGCTACTATGGCATGCGTGCCCTGCTGATTCTTTATTTAACAAAGCAGCTGCTTTTTTCAGACGCGCATGCTTATGCACTTTACGGCGCATACACATCTTTAGTCTACGTGACCCCTATTATTGGTGGTTTCATTGCTGACCGATACTTAGGTAATTTCTGGTCAGTTGCTATTGGCTCCTTGCTGATGGTAGCAGGGCATACAGTGCTGTCTTTTCCTACTTCTGGGCATACCACTTTATATACAGCACTCGCACTCATCATTGTTGGCTACGGCTTTTTTAAGACCAACTCTAGCTGCCTTTTGGGTGAGTTGTATCATGATCGTGAATCAATTCGCGACTCTGGTTTCTCGCTTTCTTATGTGGGCGGTAACGTAGGTGCGTTTCTTGCTCCACTTGCCACTGGCTATTTCGCACAAACATATGGCTGGCATGTAGGCTTCGGAATCGCTGGTGTCGGCATGTTTGCAGGTTTGCTTATTTTCCTTTCTGGCCGCAGTGCGTTTAAGGATGTAGCGGGGATCAACAAGCAAGCTTTGTCTGCGAAGACAGTTGGAATATCTAATGGTACCTTGCTTCTCGCCGGTGTTGTATTAAGCGTTGCGTTTTTCGCAGTGATCTTGGCACATCTATGGGCAGGTTATGTATTGACGGTAGTCGGTATTGTCTCTCTTTACCTAATGGGTCGTATCTACGCTCGCTGTGACAGTCAAGGCAGAAAGAATCTGTGGGCAATTGTGCTATTTATGGTGTTTGGTGCATTATTTTGGGCATTCGATCAACAAGGCGGTAGTTCGATTAACCTCTTTATTGAGCGTAACGTGAACAAAGACTTATTTGGTTTTGATATCCCGACCAGTTTCTACCAGTCAATTAACCCATTTGCCGTTATCGTTGGTGGTGTCATGGTGGCTTGGGCATGGAAAATCCTTGCTCGCTTTAATATTCAACCAAAAACGTTATCTAAGTTAGGCATTGGTTTCTTGTTCCTCACTGCTGGCTTCTTACTGATCAATATCGCAGCCAAACTTGCCATGCACACAGGCCACACGTCTATGCTTTGGGTTACGATTGGCTTAGGTTTGATTGGTTTGGCTGAGCTATTTATCGACCCAGTTGCACTCGCTGCGATTACTCGTTTAAATCCTGCAAACTCAACAGGTACTTTAGCTGGTATCTACATGTTGGTGTCAGGCTCTATCGCTAACTTTGTTGCAGCTTGGATTGCGACAGCAACAGCGGTAACGACTGAAAACGGTAAAGTTCTTAGTCTTACTGAAGCGGCAAGCGGCTATCATCACGTTTTCCAGATGATTTTCATGATCGCACTATCAGGCTTTGTTTGCTCAATTATGTTGAAGATGTTCACCAAAAAATTACTTCCATAATGATACGCTTATAACTGATTATCTTTGAAGGGGCGTATTGTACGCCCCTTTTTGTTGTCTAACCTTTCTCACTCATCTTTTCATTCATTTACACTGAAAGGTTGGGGTTCTGTCGTTCAAAGATATAAAATAGTACCGTACTCCACCTCTAACTGAAGGCGCTATGAACGAAAAAAACACCAGCCCGCTCTTTATCTATATCATTGTATTATCTCAGTTTGTTGTTCCATTTATGTTTTCTGGCGTCGGGGTGACGCTGCCCTCTATCGGTCATGATTTTTCTGCCAGTGGGGTTTCTTTAGGTCTTATTGAAACGATTTATTTAGGGGCCAGTGCGGCATTCTTGTTACCGATGGGAAAGTTGGGCGATTCTGGAGATAAGAAAACCATTTTTAAATATGGGCAGCTTATTTTTGCGCTAACAACGCTCGCCTTGGGCTTTATGCCGACCATCGAAGCAGTGATTGCCGTTCGATTTGTGCAAGGGGTAGCATCTGCAATGCTGGCCGCGACGGGGATGGCGATCATCACGGATGTGGTGCCTGCGCAGTTTCGGGGCAAGGCGTTTGGCTTTTCGATTGGGGCGATTTATGCAGGGATTGCAACAGGCCCACTGATCTCTGGGGTGATCACTCATTATTTGAGCTGGCATTGGGTGTACTGGATAAGCTTTATCCCGCTCTCGATCGCCTGTGCGTTGAGTTTTTCTGCATTACCTAGTCAATGGAAAAAAATTGAGCAACCTTTTGATTTTGTTGGTTCTTCAATTGTGATTATCAGCCTTATGTCACTGATTTTTGGTGGCGCTTGGCTTAGTAAAAGTCAGTGGGGTTATGCGTTGCTACTCTCTGGCTTGGTTTTTGCGGTTATTTTCGTGTTTTCGCAATTGCGTTCTCGGTATCCGTTAGTGGATGTGAGAGAGCTAATTTACAATGTAAAGTTGTCTGAGTCTTTAGTGATTCAAATGCTGCTATATGCCAGCGCCTTCGGTACGACGTTCCTTTTCAGCCTCTACTTACAAGTGATACGCGGCTATGATCCAGAAATAGCGGGAAGGATTCTGGTGATTGGATCAATATTGATGGCTTGTGTTGCGCCAATCGCAGGACGCTTATCAGATCGTTGCTCACCTCGTATTCTTACCACTATCGGTTCGCTTAGTGTGTTCACAAGTACGTTGTTATCTATTTATATTAGTGCCGAAACCAGCCTTACTTATCTCATTACGATCTTATTGCTACAAGGTTTGGGCTTTGCGCTCTTCTCCTCGCCAAATATGAGCGTGATTATGGGTAGCGTCGACAAAAGTAGAACGAGCGTAGCCTCGGCATTAGCAGCAAAAACCCGCAGTCTCGGCATGGTGGTTAGTATGCTAGTTACGACGATTTTTCTAGCTTTGATTATCGGTGATGGCGAACTGTCGCAGCATAAGCCAGGCTTTTTAACTGCCATGTCTCACAGCTTTATTGTGTTTAGCAGTTTGGCAGGTTTCTCTGCAGCTATTGGTGTGTATTTGCTATCTAAGAAATCATAACTATTTGATTAATTAGCTAAAATAATATTGTTTTTATCTTCTGACAAATAAAAAAGTAGCCCTATTTAGGGCTACTTTTTAACGTTTATGTAGGTCTATTATGGAGGTTTAGCTTTCAGCGGCCAGAGCTTGTTGTTCAGCTTTTAAGTGACGCTTTCTGTATAGAACAAATCCGAAATAACATAGCGATACTATGAGAACCCCTGCGATGAAACGAGTGAGGTATTCAGACATGCTCATGCTAGATAAAATCTCTTGTGACGGAATGAAGCCCACGATGAAAGTACCAATTACGCCAACCAACCCCGCAAGCGAGATGGTGTAGAAAAGTGCGTTGCTTTTGATGAGCGTACCACCCGCCTTACTTTGTCTACGTAGTTTCATACCTGCCATGAACATCGCCATATACATTAGCAAGTAAATCGCCGTGCTCAGAGAAATCAAGTAGATGTAGAAATCATTCATGTTTTTAAATAGCGTAATAGCGAGACAAAAAACGGTGATCACTACTGCTTGGATGATTAGGATGTTGTACGGAACGCCGTTCTTATTGAACTTGCCTAACGCTTTTGGCATGTAGCCATTTTTCGCCGCTTGCCCCATACCGATTGCTGGGCTAATGGTCCAGCTGATTAGAGCACCCACAGAGCCTAATACCACCATGCAAAGCAGTGCAGGGGCCATGTATCCAAGACCAAATTGGTTCAAGATAACTTGGAAAGTCTGTGCTAATCCATTGTAAAGGCTGAGGTGAGCTGCAGGGATCATCATTGCCATAGCGATTGAACCTACGAACATTAGAGCAACAATTAAGATTGAAGCAACGATGATCGCGATAGTAAAGGTACGCTTAGGGTTAGCGACACGATTAACGTGTACGGATGTGATTTCTACACCTAAGAATGATGTGATGATCACCATTAGTGCAGACAGATTATGAGTAGCAGAGTGAAGTTCTAAACCGTGTTGCAGCGTAAAGTGCGTTGGTAGGCCGTTGAAAACCCACACGCCAGCAGATACAAGCAAAGCAACAATCGGTAAGATTACCCCTAAGATCAGACAAGCGTACGCGACACGAGCTGATTCTTTAATTCCTTTCAAGTTTAGTAGAGTGATAAACCAGAAAATAGCAACCATGAGGATGATCAAAAGGGATTGGTGTTCCGCTACTTTCGGAAAGAAAATCGTCAGGAAGGTACTTGTGATGAAAAGTAAATTCGCTGGGAACCAGATTAAGCTGTTAATCCACAGATTCCAAATCGCAAACATACCCATGTCTTTACCATAGGCGCGTTTCACCCAGTGGTAAATTCCATTCTCTTCATCTTTAGAGAAGGTGGCACTCAATTCTGCTGAGATGAAAGAAACCGGTAGTAAGAAAAGTAAAATACCGATCAAAAAGAAAATAGGTAAGTGGTTACCAAATATAGCTAACGAAGGAATGTTTCTTACACTATCGACGGAAACAACGATTAAGCCGATCAAAACGGGTAAAGACAGAAAACCCATGTTTATACCTTTTTATTGTAATAACTGGTGGTACTAATAACAGTTAGAGAAACTCCTTCTCTTCTAACTCGACGAAGGCGCTACTTTAACAACATTATTTTAGTAAATAAAGGTATTTTTGAATAAAAATACTTAAAAAATGAATACTGATTCTGTGGGGTGTTTATCTATGAATTACCTCGCAAAGTTATCATAACTGGCTGAATATTATGGTTTATTTATTTTGTTCTAACCGTGTCTGTACATATGCTTACCATTCATAAGCACAAAGAATATTTATGCTATGCACTTTTTTAAAGCCTGAACGATTAAAAATTAATCAAAGAGTTATCTCCCCTTCAGTTAGTGCGGAACCGCGCAGGCTATTGATGTTAACAAAATGTTTCAATGCTTATTGTGAGGGGTATTTATATCAACCAAAATCTTAGTTTCCAAATATGTAATAACAATCTGTACTAGTGTTATTGGTGTAGGGAAAATTTGAGGGTGGAAATGAGTATTAACTTAGTAAAATGGATTGAATACACCCCATCGCTGTAGAGTGTACAAGTTACTTAACGATTGACCGTACCTGAGAGATTAACACTGTTAAAGGTAATAGATAAGTAATTCACTTAACGATAAAGAGATGACCAGATTTTACTATATCGATGAATTAAACATGTTGGCTAGAGATATTAATTCTTGATATAGAAACGGTTTAATATAAACAAAGTTTATTATAAGCATTGTTATAATTTGAAACGAGAATAACTCGAGGAGAGTATCATGGCTTCTATATATATGAGAATTGATGGATATAGCCCAAAAGGTGCAGCAACTGTTGAAGATATCGGTGGTAAAAAAGATTTCTTTGCAATTGAGAGCGTATCGTGGTCGGCAGTGCGTGGTGTCGGCATTGATGTCGGTAATGCGAATAACGCCGATCAAGGCATGGTAGCGCTTGGGGAGGTCAATGTGACCCGAACGTGTGACGGTGCGAGCCCTTACTTGACGACTTTCTTATATTCTCCGGGTAGTGAAGGTAAGACAGTTGAAATTGTAATGACTAAACCAAATCGTGAAGGGGGCGGCGCAGATCCATATCTAATCGTGACTTTGTTAGCATCAAGAATGTCTAGTTACAATATGGGCTGCAGCGATGGGTCCTTACCTAGTGAATCGTTTAGTATTGTATATACCGTGATTTCAAAAGCTTACTACTATGAAGGTGATGGCGGTAAGATTGAGAAAGGCCCTGAAGTCGGTTTCGATGCGACCACAGCGAAAGTCACTTCAGTCGCCTCATAGCGACTCTCCGATTGGCGCTGTCAACACCCTTTTGGCTGGCAGCGCCATTTTTTCTATGCCTTAATTGCTTTTGGCGAGTATGTTCCTAGATAAAGTGTCCGTAAAATAGCGTTGATTCAAAGTGCTATGGACTTTCCTGTTTTAGTTTTTTGACCGCATCTAGGCTTTTTGTCACAACCAGCCTGCTTATTCCTATTTCTATAGATGACAAACCCAAAATAGCAAAGGGAAATAATGATTATCCCGCTAGTAAATCTTACTATGTAGTCGGTAAGACTGATGCTGGAAAGAACTTGGCTCGATGGGATGAACCCAACGACAAAAGTACCGATAACTCCGAATAAGCCTATCAATGAAATTGCATAAAATAGACAGTTACTTTTCACTAAGGTAGCTGGAATCCTATTTTTTCTGCGTAACTTAATTCCTGAAAGAAACATCACCATATACATTAGTAGATAAATCGCTGTGCTGAGTGAAATAAGATACCAGTAGAAGTCATTCATATTGTCGAATAAGCCGATACAAAGGCACAGTATTGAAATGACCCCAGCTTGAATGTAAAGAATGTTTGCAGGTACGTCTTTTCGGTTGAGTTTACCTAAAGCTTTTGGCATATAACCATTTCGAGCTGCTTGGCTCATCCCGATCGCTGGGCTAATTGTCCAGCTGATCAAGGCACCGATAGACCCTAGCACCACCATGCCTAAGATGGCGGGAGTGAGGTAGGCAATATTGAACTGGTTGAAAATTTCACGAAAGGTTTCTGCCAAACCGTCATATAAGCTGAGTTTATTTGCTGGAATCATCATTGCCATCGAAATTGAACCAATAAACATGATGGCGACGATAATGACAGCGGCAATGAGCATCGCAATAGTGAAGGTTCGTTTCGGATTTGCAACTCTATTGATATGGACCGAAGATATTTCTACCCCCAAGAATGAAGTGATGATGACGGTTAGGGCAGACAGGCTATGTGAGGCAGAAGAAAATGTTAGGTGATTGTTTAATGTAAAATGGCTCGGAAAGCCGTGAGTGAGCCAAAGAACGGCTGAAATGACAAGAGTAATAAGAGGGAGTAGCACGCCTAAGAACATGCAAATAAATGCGATACGTGCTGACTCTTTGATTCCTTTTAGGTTTACCCATGTGATGAGCCAAAAGATAGCAATCATTAATGTGATCACTAAAGGTTTGTGGGCGTTCATGTTAGGGAAGAATAGAGTAAAAAAAGTGCTGGTAATGAAAAGCAGGTTAGCGGGGAACCAGATAAGACTGTTTATCCATTGGCTCCAAATCGCGAACATACCTGTATCGTTGCCGTAGGCTTGCTTAACCCAATGGTAGACACCATTGTCGCGATGTTGGGAGAATGCTGCGCTGAGCTCTGCAGAAACAAAGGCAACCGGCAAAAGGAATAGGAATATCGCAATTAAGAAAAAAATAGGCAGTTGATTGCCAAAAATGGCTAAGGACGGAATATTTCTAACACTATCAACTGAGACAACGATCAGACCGATAAGCACGGGTAGAGACAAATAACCCATAATGAACCTTCAAATGGTGGAGCTGTCGGGAATAAGCGACGATACATATCGTCCGCCGCTGAGGTCCTTCCTTGGGTATCGTTGCCCAGCCTCGCGGGCTGGGCGGGTATTTTTTACGCGCTTGTATCAAGGTGGCTGCGAAGTTCTGCTACTTTTTCTTCTAGTTCAGTACGGTCTTTGCCCACATACAAGATGAACATAGCGTTGACGAGCAGCACTGAGGTAATCAGTATGGCAAAGCTTGCGCCAGTTAAAGCGGTAAAACACCAAGCTATTGCAATCACGGCCATCGCGATAGGGAAAATAGCTTGTTTCAGAGTTTTGGCTGTCATGCGTTCTATTTTTATCCACTGAATCATTGAATAGAAATATGGGAAGACAGAGAACAAAACAGTGACTGAAGCTATCATGCCGAACATATCTTGGCTGCTTTTGTTTGAAATAACGCCAACGATACAAACTATTGCCATCAGCACAGTGGAAAGGACAGCCTGAATAAAGATCCCTTTCACTGGGATGTCTTTCTCATTGACCTCACTGAATACTTTAGGTAACACACCATCTTTCGCTGAGCGAGATGCTGCTTGCGCAATCATCATGATCCAAGTGCCTAACGATATGAGGCAGGCAAATGCGGTTAGCGCGGATACAATATAAGTGATCCATAAAGATGCTGTTTGTTGTGTTGCGGCATCGATGCTAGCTGGCGCGAGTGTTTCAAAAATGTGCGACAGGGCCAATGAGAATGGAGCGCCACTGGCTGCTACTACGGAGGCAGGGAACATGCCTGAAATAGCAGTAGATGAAGCGATGTAAACGACTGCCGCGATCGCAGTACCTAGCATAGTTGCAAGCGGGATCGTGCGGCGTGGGTTTTTAACTAGTCCAGCGTTTACTGAGGCACTCTCTACGCCTAAGAAAGCCCATATACAAAGGATTACACCCGATAATACCGCAGAGCTTGATGAAACGTCAGTTTGAGTATGCCAGTTCGCTACGAACAGTTCTGGACTAAAGGTTAGCCAGCCGACAGTACCCGTTAGAATCACTGGGGTAAGAATACCAACGATGGCGATGGTGATTAAGCGACTCATCCAAGCAGAGCCAAGTAAATTCATCATAGATAGTAGCCAAATCACGACAATTGTTGCGATGCCGCCGTAAATTGGCTGAGTTAATGCTGGGAAAAAAACGGATAGGTAGTCAACACCAGCGAGTGCCATCGCTAGGTTACCGACCCAACCAGCATGAAAGTAAAGCAGGCCTGACTGATAACCTAATGCTGGCGAAAGTTCGCTGGAATAGGCAACTGGACCACCTTCTTGCGGATCTTTTCTGCCAAGTACAGAGAAGCCGTAAGCCAGTGCGAGAGCGCCAATTGTCGTTACTATCCATGAGATAATGGTAATAGAACCGATGCTCGCTAGGCTTGACGGGAGAAGAGCGATGCCCGTACCCATCATATTGCCTGCGACAACACCTGTTGCCCCAATCACGCCGATTTGTTTGGCTGTTTTGGAAATTGTCATAAATTGACCTCGGAAAAATAAAGAATTTGGTTCTGTGGAAGGCAATGCGGGCTCTCTACCTGAGTGGGAGAGAGTGGAAGCATTGTCTTCCACTCAGAAGTAGTGATTAACCTTTGTTGACGTCTTTGATACACAACACGTGATAAACCCCATTTTCTTCTTCGGTGCCTTCGGTTTCGTGTTCGAAGCCTGGGAATTCTTTATCCCAAATTTCAAGGCTTTGTAGATATTTGATGTGCGGGCTGTTTTCATCACCGAAACTCTCACCTGACATTAACATTGGGATACCTGGTGGATATGGGATGACAGCGTTAGCTGCAACGCGGCCGACAAGCTCGGTCGATGCCACCATTTCTACATTGTTATCTACGATTGTTTGGAATGCCTTACGAGGAGTTATTACCGCTTCTGGCAGCATTTCGTATGCTTCGTTTAGGTGTTTAGATGGATCGCGTTCTTTCAAATAAGCAAACATCTTGTCGCCAAGGTCTTTAAGACCCAACTCTGCATAGACTTCTGGATGCGATTCCACAAGGTTAGGTAGCACATCGCTAAGTGGGGTGTTGGCGTCATAATGCTGTTTGAACTTAAGCAAAGTGTTAACCAATGTCGCCCACTTACCTTTAGTGATGCCCATAGAGAACAGGAACATCACTTGGAAGTCAGTGGTACGGGTAGGGACGATACCAAAGCGTCCTAGGTATGCAGTGACAAGTGAGGCTGGTACACCTGAGTCCAAAATATTGCCGTCATCGCCCATACCTGGAGAAAGAAGGCTTACCTTGATTGGGTCGAGCATACACCAGTCTGCGGGCATATCTTTAAATCCGTGCCAAGTGTCCTCTGGGTGCATTTTCCAGAAGTCTTGGTTTTTCACGAGTAGTTCAGATGGCGCTTCTTCAAATTGGTATACTTCGCCTGTTTCAGGATCGGTAATGGTTTCAGCGTTCCAAGGTTTGAAGAACCAATCACATTCTTTATATAAGCGTCCCATTGCCTGTCTAAAGTCAACGGCCTCTCGGATAACTTCATTAGTGAGTGACAAACCACTTCGGCCGTCCATCATAGAAGTTGCGATGTCGTTTGATGCGCTGATAGCGTAAAGCGGCGAAGTAGTGGCATGCATCATGTACGCCTGACTAAAACGTTGCTGATCAATTGCGCCTTTACCGTTTCTTACGTGCATCCATGATGCTTGTGATAATGCATTCAGCAACTTGTGAGTTGAGTGAGTTGCAAAAACAGTTGGGCCATCGTAGTTATCTTGAGGTTCACCACGCATAGCATAGTGGTTTTCATAGATAGGGTTAAAGCGCGCGTAACCGTACCAAGCTTCATCAAAGTGCAAGCGGTCACAGCTATCTTGTAGAATCGTTTCAGCGCGTTTTGAGTTGTAACATAGACCGTCGTAAGTACAGTTGGTCAGCACACTATATACTGGACGCTGGTCTGCATATGAGCTAGTCAGTGGGCTTTCTGCTGCGGTCTTTTGCAACGTCGCTTGTTGCATCTGTTCTGGGTAAATTGGGCCGATAATACCGTAGCGGTTGCGCGTTGGGACCATATACACTGGACGAGCACCCGTTAGCATCAAACCTTGTTCGATAGATTTGTGGCAGTTACGGTCACAGATTACGAGGTCGTCTTCTTTCATCGCCGCTTGCATGATGGTGCGGTTTGCACCAGAAGTCCCGGTTACTAATGAGTAAGAGAAGTTAGAACCAAATACTCGAGAAGCATATTTCTCACTTTCGCCAAACGCGCCAGTGTGATCAAGCAGTGAACCTAACGCGCCGCGTTCGATACCCATATCGCTGCGCAGTAGACCTTCACCGTAGTGATTGTAAAAACGACGACCTGCTGGAGTTTTAGTGAAGCCAACACCGCCTTGGTGCCCAGGTGCTGCCCATGAGTGTTCGTGCACATCGTCATAGCGCATCATGGCTTTAACTAATGGAGGCAAAAGCTGTTCACGGTAACGATGCATAGCTGCAACGATACGGCCAGCGATAAAGTCTGATGTATCTTCAAGCAGCCAAGCAAACTCGTCGATATTTTCCATCAGCTCTTTATTGACGCTGAGTGTGATTTTCTTTCTTTCAGCGAGCAAGAATACCGGCACATTTTCTTGGCGGTGTTTAAGTTTTTTAATTAGTGTATAAAATCGTTGGTTTTCTTCTTTTTGAGAGCCGCTCATAGAAGAGGTTAGTAATAGGCTATCAACGGCGGTATTTGCGTTTAAAATTGAATAACAGTCATCGAAGGAAGTCGCAACAATTATTTCTGTGCCTTCTTCTTTTAACTCGTTGATTAATCTATTTAGTGAGTTTTTTACCACGCCTTCTTCAGTAGATTCATGAAGTATTAGGGCTAGATGTTTATTACCAGTATTGGTCATGGTGTTGCCTCGTAATTTATAAAGCTTGTATAAAAGCAATAAAGCCATTGAATGATGTTGTATGTTTTTATTGCTGTTTGATAAATATTTAAATCAATATTTCTGACAGAAGGTAATGCAGACTTAAGGGAGGCCACCTTTGGTGAATAAGAGCTTTGAGCTCTTATGGTAGCCGTAGTCGATTAGTGTCATAGATAATGAGTAACCAACAAAGTGAAAGTTTCTCAGTAGGATAGGCCTAGGGAATGGCTGTGCTATATGATGAAGTGCTTTGTATGTGCTTTTCAAAATAGATCTCACTACTTATATCTTGCTCAACTCTTGTGAGCATTTATTCACTTATTCCGCATAACCTCCATTTATGTGTCTGTGTCAATTCCTTAACTCATGCTTATAGTTTGCGCCTATATTGGTGGCTAAAGTTTGATATAGATCAATCTTGGTTTGATATCACAGTTTCTATGAGTAAGCTGTTGTAATTAATAGAATTATTTATTATCTGGGTTGTTAGTTACGACTTCGTTACTTAAATAAGGAGATGACAATGTTTTTGTATATTTAATTATTATGAGTAAATAAATATTTGTTATTTTTCCAAGTAAAAATATTCAATCATTATTGCTGTTCGATTTTTGTACTTATATTTCTTTGTGAGAGTTAGATCTATATTCATTTAATCGTTTACGTATTCGGTTGCGGCGTTTGAAATCTCAAAAATGACATCAACTTGGTGGTCTGTCTTCGAAGGGTCGTATACTAAACTTATTGAAAATCATTGGGGTGAAAGGAATCTAATGTTTAATCGTTATGCAGAAATTACTGGCTGGGGTAAGTGTCTTCCACCGGCGGTACTTTCAAATCAAGAGCTCAGCTCCGTTATCGATACGACTCATGAGTGGATTCATTCTCGAACAGGAATTGAGAAAAGGCGGATAAGCCATGTTAATACTTCTGAGCTAGCCACGGTCGCAGCCCAAAATGCAATTGCATGTGCGGGTCTCAATGCCGAAGATATCGAGATGATTATTGTTGCGACGTGTTCTGCGGACTCGCAATTACCTAATGTGGCGTCAAAAGTTGCCCAGAATTTGTCGATTCATAGTGCGGCGGCCTTTGATCTCAATGCGGCTTGTACAGGTTTTCTTTACGGCTTAGAAACCGCGACTCGTTTGATACAAGCAGGGAGTTATCGTCACATTTTGGTGATTGGTGCTGAGCGCCTCTCTTTCTATATCGATTGGAGTAAGCGTGATACCGCCGTTCTTTTTGGTGATGGAGCGGGGGCAGTGGTGCTGTCTGAAACGGATCAACAAGTTGGTTTGCAGCAGTGTAAGATTGGGTGTGATGCCGAAGGGCGAGATATATTGGCCGTTAGTAATCTAGGCACAGCGATGGATCGATTCTCTCCCGATAATGGTTTTTGGGAATTCGATTTTGTCGGCAAAGAAATCTTTAAGCGTGCAGTGAAAGGCATGGGGGCGGCAGCTCATCACGTGTTATCAAATGCTCAGCTTTCAACGGACGATATCGATATTGTGATTCCACATCAGGCAAATATTCGCATCATCCAAACTCTTTGTGATACTGCAGGGATAGATCGTGATAAAGCATTCGTCAATATTCAGAATTACGGTAATACCTCAGCGGCAACGGTACCGATTGCATTGTGTGAAGCAGTAGAGCAGGGTAAAGTACAACCGAATAGCACCATGTTAACTGCGGCTTTTGGCGCAGGTCTAACTTGGGGGGCTGGGGTGATTAAGTGGGGTGAAAGAGTTGCGCCGTTAGCCCAAAGTGATGCGAAGTTGCCAGAATGTACTCAAACAGCCCTTGAGTTGATGAAGCATTCAATGGAAATGTGTCAAAGTCGTCAATCGAGTGATTAGGTTGGATCGTTCTTCTTTGCGTTAGGTAATTCAGCATAATTTAACATTGGGTGCTTGAAGGCGACGTTGTTTCGGCAATGAAGAGGCGAGTATTTACAGAAACGAAAAAGGGCAGGAGGTCGCCTGCCCTTTTGCTACCCAGTTAAACTGGGTAGCAGATACGGAATTAGGAATATTCTTCCTTATGTAGCTTTTCCGCCTTTAGTGTGCGGTGCAACAATTGGCTGTAGATAGGTTTTCCGCCTAGCCACTGTGCAAAAATGACCGCGCCTAAACAAGTGGTCACTAGTGGCAAAATTAAGTAGTAGTTATTGGTCATTTCAATCACGAGCAAAATACCGGTAATTGGTGCTCGAACAGTAGCTGCGAATAACGCACCCATGCCCGCAATAGCAAACATACCCGGAGAGATATCTAACCCTGGCAACATGTGCTGCGCGGTTAAGCCAAATGCGTAGCCAAACAAGGTACCCAGTGCCAGCATAGGAGCAAAGATACCGCCCGGTGCACCAGAGCCAAAACACAACATAGTGGTCACGATGCGACCAATGAAGATAAGCAATAAAGCCGATGACGCGAAGCTACCACTGGTAATCTGTCGGATGAGCTCAGTACCGTCGCCTGCAAGTTGCGGAGCATACATTAGAGTTATGCCAAAAAATCCACCTAGCATTGCGCCTACGAACAGGAAGCGTGGTCGACCATTCTTATGGATGCGGGCAAACATGTCTTGAAACAGGGTGACTAGGCGGTTGAAGATGACACCAAATGCACCGAAGAAAGCACCAAGAAGTAGGAACAACCACAACGAGCTGAGACCCGGCGCATGGTATTGGGGTAAATCAATAACAGCATGTTGACCATTGATCGCTCGATAAACAATAGTTGCTGCCATCGAGGAGATAATGACGGTACGGATAGAAATTAAAGAATAGCGAAACTGAGGTCGCATCTCTTCAACCACAAACATGATACCGGCTAACGGCGCGTTAAATGCTGCGGCTAGACCACCCGCAGCGCCTGCTGCGAGTAATGAGTGACGCGTGTCTTCACACTTAATGTTGAAAAGGTCGGTGACCATTCTGCCAATTGCGCCACCCATCTGCACCGTCGGGCCCTCTCGGCCAAGTACCATACCAGCGCCTAGAGTACCTAAACCACCCAAAAATTTAACGGGAATAACACGCCACCAGCGCATTGGGCGAATGCCGTCCATTGCACCTTCAATTTCAGGGATCCCAGAGCCTGCCGCTTCCGGCGCGAATTTATGGACAAGATAATAGCCAACCAGTGCTAATAAGGCACTAATGACAAAGGCCGCTAGCCATAGAGGGACAACGTGGTGCAGTTTGGTACGTAACCAGTCGGTACGCGTATCTGCGATAAAATGAACGGCTAACTCAAAGGCTGTGCCGATCAAACCTGCCATAATACCCACTATGAGCGCCATTAACATGACGGACAGCGGCGTTTTTTCCTTAGAGAGAAACTGGTTCACCGTGTCTTTAGGTACGCGGGCGAGCAGGGATTGCATTAACTTCTCTCTTTTGGTCATTGTAGCAGGGGCCTTATAGCAGATATAAAAATGGAGATGACGATTATACTGCCGATTTTTTTCTGCGACAGAGGCAAAGTTGGAAATTTGATTTTCACTTATGGTAAGTCGTTATTTCGTTAATGGAAAAACATAGGCACAGTATGGCTCGCGCTCGATTCATCATAGGCTTAACTCCTCAAGGCGGAATTGAAGAATAGAGATGTCGCATGGTGGGCAGGGTGGGCAGCCCACTCGTGTCAATTTCATGTATATATTCGGTGCTTACCTTGAGTTTTCTATCAATTGAGCCATAGTTAAGGGGTAAGGCAATTTAGCCGACTTGCAGGGAGGGAATCTATCGCCTTGCATATAACATGGATGGATTCATACGGATAAAAATTTAGTTCCTCGTTTTTTGTTCAGCTGTTTTTACAATAAGCTGATTCGCGAACTCACGATTGAGTAACGAGGTAAAAGGCGTATCGTTTGATACGCCTTTTGTCATTCTGAACGCAAGTAAAATAGGTCAAATAAAATGGATAAAAAAAGGGCCAGAGTAATCTCTGGCCCTTTTTACGTTCGTGACTTATTGAGGCATATTGTTACACGTCGTAAGTCGTAGAAGCGGTATCGCCGCCGGTACCAGTCCAGTTAGTGTGGAAGAACTCACCACGCTCACGGTCGATACGTTCGTAAGTATGTGCACCGAAGTAGTCGCGTTGAGCTTGCAGCAAGTTAGCTGGTAGACGAGCAGTAGTGTAACCATCTAGGAAGGTTAGCGCTGATGTAGTACATGGCATTGGGATGCCTGTCTCAAGTGACTTCGCAGCCACTTTACGCCATGCAGCAAGACAGTTGTCTAAGATACCTTTGAAGTACACATCTGAACAAAGGAATGCTAGCTCTGGATCTGTTTCGTATGCATCACGGATGTTGCTTAGGAATGCAGAACGGATGATACAGCCACCACGCCACATTAGCGCAACGTTACCGTAGTTCAGATCCCAGCCGTTTTCGTTTGACGCTTCACGCATCAGCATAAAGCCTTGTGCGTAAGAAATGATCTTAGAAGCTAATAGAGCCTGACGCAGTGCATCAACCCACTCTTGCTTGTCGCCTTCAACTGGAGTGATGGTTTTACCGAACAGTTTCTCAGCCGCAACACGTTGATCTTTAAGTGCAGATAGGCAGCGAGAGAATACAGATTCAGAGATAAGCGTTAGCGGGATACCCAAATCTAGTGCGTTGATGCCAGTCCATTTACCTGTGCCTTTTTGGCCAGCGGTATCTAGGATTTTTTCAACAAGTGGTTCGCCATCTTCGTCTTTGTAGCCCAAAATATCAGCAGTAATTTCAACAAGGTAGCTGTTTAGCTCAGTCTCGTTCCAATCAGTGAAGACTTTTTGCATCTCGTCTGCTGTCATGCCCAAGCCATCTTTCATGAATTGGTAAGCTTCAGTGATAAGCTGCATGTCGCCGTATTCAATACCGTTGTGAACCATTTTCACGAAGTGGCCAGCGCCATCGTTACCAACCCAGTCACAACAAGGCTCGCCAGCGTCAGTTTTTGCAGAGATCGCTTGGAAAATTGGCTTTACAGCAGGCCATGCTTCAGGAGAACCGCCTGGCATGATTGATGGTCCGAAACGTGCGCCTTCTTCACCACCAGATACGCCAGTACCGATGAAGTGGATGCCTTTTTCTTTAAGTTCAGCAACACGACGGTTAGTGTCTGGGTAGTTAGTGTTACCACCATCGATGATGATGTCGCCTTTGTCGAGAAGAGGAACTAAGTTGTCGATGAATGCATCAACAACAGAGCCAGCGCGAACCATTAGCATCACTTTACGAGGTGTTTCTAGTTTTTCAACTAGCTCTTCTAGAGAGTATGCGCCAACAATGTTGGTGTCTTTTGCTGGTCCCTCTAGAAACTCGTCTACTTTAGCAGCAGTACGGTTATGGGCAACCACTTTAAAGCCGTGGTCATTCATATTTAGGATAAGGTTTTGACCCATTACCGCTAGGCCAATAACACCGATATCACCTTTCATTGTTTTCTCCATTAAATTTCTAGGCAATTTTACTTGCTGCGTGTAAATCTAGGTACCACTCAGTTTCACCGTTTGTCGAGTGAACTTTTGCTGCTGGGTAAGGAAGATCAGCGGCGGGAGTAGTATGAATTTCTTGTACGATGTCCGCTTTACCAGCACCGAGAACGAGGTAGCTAATACGTTTTGCTGCCGCCAGAGTTTTCGCCGATTTTGAAACGCGAACTTGTCCTGACTCTGGATGAGAAGCTACAATCGCTAAACGTTCATCATCGTAGTTTGTGTGACTTGGGAATAGAGAGGCCGTGTGGCCGTCAGCACCGACGCCAAGTAAGATCCAATCGAACACAGGAACACCATGCTCGCACGGAATAACGTCTGCCATTTCTTTTGCAAAGCGCTCGGCTTCGCCGTTTGGCTCTTTTTCACCTAGTATACGGTGAATATTGTCTGCAGGGATAGCGACTTTGCTAAACAACAGAGTGTTGGCTTCACCATAGTTGCTTTCACTGTCATCGGGAGCTACACAACGCTCATCGCCCCACCAAAAGTGAAGATTCTGCCATTGGATAGAGTTTGCGAAATCTTGCTCTGCTAGGCGCTTAAACAACATTTTTGGCGTGCTGCCACCTGATAAAGAAATGTGGACAGCTTGGCCAAGTTCACTCAGGGCTTTTAAGTTATTAGCTAACGTGTCGACGACCTGTTGAGGCGTATCAAAAATCTTATGATTGATCATAGTTCGCAGTAATCCGTGTCAGTTAGGTTTTTACAAGGGAAGCGCCACTCACGGCCATCTCGTTGTAGTAGTTGGTCAGACTCTTTTGGCCCCCAAGTACCACACGCGTAGCCAAACAGTGATTGTGGGTCTTGTTTGAAATCAAGGATAGGCTGAACGTATTTCCAACAAGCTTCAACGGCATCGCTACGTGCAAATAGGGTTGCGTCGCCATTTAGCGCATCATGCAATAAACGTTCGTACGCGGTAAGCATTTGAGTTTCTTTAAGTGAATCGTAGTGGAAGTTCATTTTCACTTCTTTGGCGTTGAAGCCAGCACCTGGTTCTTTTAAACCAAAGCTCATCTGGATGCCTTCGTCTGGCTGAATACGGATGATCAATTTGTTTTCAGGTGCATCAATACCAAACACTGGATGAGGTGTTCGCTTGAAGTGAATCACGATCTCTGTGACACGAGTTGGCAAGCGTTTACCAGTGCGCACATAAAATGGTACACCATTCCAGCGCCAGTTATTAATGTAGGCTTTTACACCAACATAGGTCTCGGTACGTGAGTCATCAGCAACCCCTGACTCTTCACGATAGCCCGGAAGAAAATTGCCTCGTACATCTGAACCAGTGTATTGACCTAATACTAGGTTATTACGTAGGTCACCTTCTTCTAGTGGTTTTAGACATTGAAGAACTTTTACTACTTCATCTCGCATGGAATCAGCGTTAATTTGCGCTGGTGGCTCCATACCGACCATCGCTAACACTTGTAGTAGGTGGTTTTGGAACATGTCGCGCACCGCGCCCGAACCATCGTAATAGCCACCGCGTCCTTCAACACCTAAGTGCTCTGCACCCGTGATCTCGATATATTCGATGTAGTTGCGATTCCACAGTGGTTCGAACATGGCGTTGGAAAAGCGGAATACCAATAGGTTTTGTACCGTCTCTTTACCTAAATAATGGTCGATGCGGTAAATTTGATGCTCTTCAAAGTGCTCATGGATGGATTTATCCAGTGAGCGCGCTGACTCGAGATCGTAGCCAAATGGTTTTTCAACGATCAGGCGTTTCCAACCGTTAGACTCATCATTGAGGCCGTGTGCTGCAAGGCTTTGTGGAATAACGCTATAGAGGCTAGGAGGAGTCGCAAGATAGAAGAGGGTATTACGTGATTCAAACTGATATTGAGCAGAGATTTCATCGAGGCGATCCGCTAATCGTTTGTAGTCATCGACGTCAGAAGTGTTAATAGCTTGATAATGCAGATGTTCGACAAATGCATCTAACGTCGCAGGCTCGGTATCTTCCATTTCTTGCAAAGAGTGTTTGAGCTTCTCTCGGTATGAGCCGTCACTATATTCTGTGCGGCTTACGCCTAAAATAGCAAAAGATTTTGGCAGCTGATTACTGGCGTAAAGGTGGTACAAGGCAGGGATCAACTTGCGGTAAGTCAAATCGCCAGAGGCACCGAATATTACGACGCTGCTGTTTTCGGGTATTACCATCATCTTTCCTTTGAGTGCGATTACTGGTGCGCTAACTGTATCAGCGCGAAAAAATTTCGGTATTGGAAATCGCCTATTAAACTAATCGGTTTAAACTATGAGTTTAAACCGATTAGTACTAAAGTTTACTATCGTGATACGGATCACTTCCAACATAATGGTTATTGTCTACGACAATTTGACATACATCAATAGCTAACGAAGCAATCGATTAAATAATGTCTGTTTTCGACTGTGATTTTTTATACTGATGTCGAAGTAATATCATTGATTTTATTCTAGTTATTTTGATATTTTGGAGGCTTATTTTGGGGTGTTTTCTCAATGTAAATGTTTGATGTGTCATTTACAATGTGAAGAAGAAAAAGTGAACGGTTGGCAGCTTGATATAACGCTGCAGGGAAGTAACGAAGAGGCAGCGTCTGGCAGAGAACACCAGCAATAGACGAGGACCGCTTTTGGATAAACCGTGACGACAGAAAACTATACAGCGTTCTCTTTGTTCGTTATCCTTGGCGCACTTGAAGTTGTGAGACAGCAGTTGAGGTGAATGATTCACTTGTTGTCTTTATGTATGTCCTTGATATGAGAGATGATATCGTGAAAAATAAGATTATGGCCAGCCTGCTGGGTATGTTCGTACTAATGGTTATTAGCGGGTCTTTTTATATGACTTATCATGTGATTCTTGGCTATTAGCCCGTCAGCTAGCCCCTTAACTCCATTTTTTCTTAATGTATTCCTTAACTTTATGGATATGACCTTCTCTGTCTATCTCAGACATTTGCTCTGGATCTAGAAACATTTCTGCGTAGTCTTGATCGACTTCTTGTTCTAAGAAGATGAGGTAGAGTTTGGGGTCAATATGGCCAGATGTCGCCATATGGGTCATGATCTCTATTGATTCAGTAAGTGATTTGGCTTTTTTATACGGTCGATCATTGGAAGTCAGCGCCTCAAACACGTCAGCGATTGCCATTATTCGTGCAGGAATGGATAATTGCTCCCCCGTTAACGCTCGTGGGTAGCCTTTACCATCCATTCGCTCGTGATGACTTCCTGCAATTTCTGGGACATTCTTAAGATGCTCTGGGTAGGGTAAGAGTTTGAGCATCGTAATGGTTTGGATGATGTGATCATTGATGATAAAGCGCTCTTCCGCATTGAGTGTTCCCCTTCTTATTGACAGGTTATATAGTTCGCCGCGGTCGTACTTCACTTCACCCGGCTTAAGAGTAAACTCCTCGTTCCAGATATCTTGTGGCGCCATGTCTTGAGGCCACGGTACTTGATGTGTCGTTTTATCATCCAGCAGGCGTTCTTGGCTTGGAAGTGAGCTTGTTTCTCCGGCCCGAGCTTTTTCAATCCACGAAATACCTATTTGGTCATCGAGAGTGCGTGTCCATGTGCGTTCGCTTATTTGTTCCAGCTTGCTGATGTCCTCGTCCGTCATAGGTCTATCGCCCATGTTGCATTCGGCGATAAAGACGAATTCATCATCGAGTTGCTGCAATTTGCAAACTAATTCGTCATCTAATTGGTCCTTATCTGCTCCTTCCGCAATGGCTTTCCAATAGTTGCGCTGTTCTTGCATTTTTATCAGCTCAAAACGCATTCTAATCTCGTGAATCCGGTCATAAATCGTTTCGAGTTTGGTCGCTTTATCAATCACGTATTCGGGGGTAGTGACTTTGCCGCAATCATGTAACCAAGATGCAAGGTGTAGTGTTTCCCATTGCTGGCTCGACATACCAAACTGAGGGAAGTGCAAGTCATCATCTTGCGTTGCTTGGGTGAGCATCTTGGTTAGCTCAGGAATACGCTGGCAGTGGCTGCCCGTGTAGGGCGATTTTGTATCAATGGCCGAAGCAATCAGCTCAATGAACGCTTTGAGCATTTGTTTTTGTTGCTGCATCTGATCGATGTTTTCTTTGGCGATTTCAGCAAAACTCAATAGTTCTTTTAAAAAGGCGTGTTTATCTTGCTGAACATCAGATATCGCGCGCTCATATCCGAGTGTAAGTACGCCAACGAGCTGCCCTTGTTTGTTGAGTAATGGGAACAGGTACAAATCTGAGTTGTATAAGATGTCGCTATAGGGAGACAGAGCATTATCGGTTTTGTGAAAGTGTATGACTTCACCTTGGCTAAGTTCTGCGGTGCTCCACGCGGTGCTAGAAAGCAATTCATTGATGTCTATCTTAAACGGGATTACAGAATGATTCGCGGCTACGGAGAAGAGTTTCTCTTGGGTATCGTAGCTGTAAAGCATAATGGTTTCTGCTTTAGTCACTAAATAGCTCTGACGAGCGATGGTCTTCGCCAATAACGAGAAATCTTGATTGCTGGCGGTTTCTCTGAGCAGGCGAAGGAGATCGTGCAGCGTGTGCTCCATCAATTCAATAGAACTTGTGAGATCCGCGACTTCTTTGATACGGCTTCTCGGATAGCGAGTCTTTTGAAAATCAAAGCGGGCGATGTTGTCGGTAAATTTCACCAAAGTTTGTAGGGGAGCCGCAATACGATTAGCGACAACCCAAACGACAATGCAATAGAGCGCCAGAATTGAGAGAGCCACCGTGACTTGATTGTTTCTCATCATCAGCAGGTTGGTAAGCAGATCCTCTTGCGGCGTAGCTTCCGCTAGCAACAGTCGAACATTGTTACCTAGTTTGACTGGTGTCAGAGAGACAGACCATTCGATTCCATTTCGACGCACATGTTCATACAAAGACTGCCTGCTATTTCTATTTAGTACGGATTTAAAGATACTCCGTTCTAATGATGACTCAATTTGACTTGGCGAATGTGACAGATCGACGGCGAGTTGGTGGTGCGCCAACAATTGAAAAGATTTATCAAACAAGGCAACTTTTGAACGTGGCGAATAGCCGATGATGGCTATCTGTTTTGATAGTGCCGATAGAGTAAAATCAGCGCCGACGACAATTTTTCCATTTGTGGAACGTTTAGACAGAGTTATGCCGTTGGTATTGAGGTAATAGAAGGGGTAGGGTTCTGTTAAATGAATCTCACCATCTTGTTTACTATTGGCATACCAAGGACGAGTTCTAGGGTCATATTGGCTATCATTTGATTTTTTGTATCCGATTCTCTTGAAGTTAGAATCAAAAAAAAACTGTTCGCCTAACCCAAGTTTTTTTCCTTTTGGAACTTTACTGCGAGTGAGTAGTAAAGAAGCATTGTTGGGAGCGGAAAAGTGTTTTCTTTCGGCATCGCTGCGTAGTGGTCGCATTAAAACCATCTCACCACTGGGTTTGGCATAGAACAGTGCGGATAAACTCGGGTTTCGTTTGAAAACTAGATCGATTGTCGCCAACCAACGTTTGTTTTTGGCCGGTAGTTGCTTGTTCTCGATGACTGGGCTCAGCGCAATGAAATCTAAGGTGGTGAATAATGCGGCGGCTTTCTGGCGGAATGCTGATTCTAATTTTTGACTGTTTTCGTGACTTAACTCATTGACACTATTGGCAAGTAAATCTTGGGAGTATCGATAGCTTATGGCGATAAGTATCACACCGATCAAAGTGGTCAACACTAAAAAAAGGCTAGTGATGTGGATACTTAACGAATATCGACCTTTTTTCATGCTTTCTCCGCAAGAGAATAAAGTCTGTTAAGTATTGTTCAATCTGACGATGATGCAAAATTTGCTGCAGGAAAGGAAAAATTGAAGCTAATCAGTTTACTCAGTGAGCTTAGCCCTGCGTAAACTGATTAGTTAGGAGAAGATAAACTCGAATGATAATTTACCAGCTATTTAGCCTCATTCTGGGTTCAAACATTTGAGAATAACGTCGTTTATTCGCAAGTTTGATCGACCAAATACAAGATGGACTGATAAGTTATTCCGCTATGGTGAGACAGACCGATTTCGCAGGTGCGGCTATTACTAAATCCTTTAGTACAACCTGCAGGGACTTGTTGTTTGAGGCATTGAAGTGCCGATTGATTTAATTCCGGCGTAGTAAAGCCTTTGTCGCCTGCCCAGCCACAACATTGGATATGCTCGGGGACAACGACTTTCTCCGCGCAGCGTTTAGCCAGTGACACCATGCTTTGCTCTAGTCCCATTTTTCTTGCGCTGCAAGTAACATGCAACATGATGGTCTCTCGTTTGGGTGTAATGGATAAGTGTTCGAGCAAAAACTTGTCGACAAATTCACTTGGCTCAAACACCTGCATTGAACTGGCTATTTGATTTCGGGCTCGATGAGTGCATGGGCTGGTGTCGAATAACACAGGGTAGGTTCCTTGCTTTGACGCTTCCCACAGCGCCGTTTCTAGTTGCAGTAGTTTACTATCTGCTATGTTTGTCATTCCTTTGCTATCGTACGGCATGCCACAGCAGAGCTCACTCACAGTCGCTGGAATGATAGGCTCGAATCCCGCCTTACCAAGTAGTGACAATGTCACCTCGGTAAGTGAGCGTTGATCAGTGTCTTGGGAAGATGCACCCATAGCCCTGCTGGCGCAAGATGGCAGGTAGACGACTTTTTTATTTTTTGAGTTTGAATGCCGAACGGGAGCTGCGGCCGAGTGGCAGTTTGATTGTGGGAGCTCAGCTAACCAGTGTGGGCTTCTGCCTTTAGTGATAGCGCGTGCCCCTTTGGAGAGGCAGCTCATCGTTTTGTCGCCAATTAAACGGTTGAGAACTCGATTAATCTTCAAGCCCGCTTTCATTACTTTTTCACAGGTAGAAAAATGGTCTGCACTCCATTGGGCAATCGGGATCATCTTTTGATATTTGGTTTGCCTAAGCTTTTTCACCAAATTTCCCGTATTAATCCCAACTGGGCATCTATCGGCGCAGAGTCCGGTCGCTGCGCAGGTATTGATACCTTGATATTCATAGGCTTTTTGTAGTGCTTGTAATTCTTCACTTGCCCCCTGACGACGGAGGCTTTCCAACTCTCGATATAAGACAATGCGCTGTCTTGGCGTTAATGACAGAGTGCGGGAAGGGCAGACTGGTTCACAGAAGCCACATTCTATACAGGGATCAACGAGTGGATCGGCCGCCGGCATAGGCTTCAAATTCTTAATGTAGGCTTTGGCATCGCTATTGATGATGACCCCCGGATTTATCAGGGCATCGGGATCGAACAATTTTTTGATTTTCTGCATCAATAGGTAGGCGTCCTTTCCCCATTCAAGCTCAACGAATGGCGCCATATTTCGTCCGGTGCCATGTTCAGCCTTTAGAGAGCCTTGATATTTAACCGCGACTAACTCACAGACCTTTTCCATTAATTGTTGATATCGCTCAACCTCGCTCGTTTGTTCAAAGCTTTGCGTGAAAACGAAGTGCAAATTACCTTCTAGGGCGTGGCCAAAAATAATCGCTTCGTGATAATTGAATTGAGTAAATAAGGCCTGTAAATCACGAACGCCTTCAGCAAGGTGTTCAACAGGGAAGGCAATGTCTTCGATAATGACAGTGGTTCCCACGTCACGTATTGCCCCCACCGCTGGAAATAGGCCTTTTCGGATACCCCAAAGTTTTGCGCTGGCAGAGAGTTCAGAGGTAAACGGTACGGATTCCACGAGTGAAAATGGTGTAATTGTGTTGAGGATTTTATGGCATTTATCTTCGAGTTGCGCTGAGTCTTCGGCGTGTACTTCTAGCAGTAAAGCGCAGGCTTCCATATCAAGGTTGCGAATAAATGATGGCATGCCGGTTTTTTCCGAAACCGATTGTAGCGACCGCCCGTCCATTAACTCGACAGCGGTAACCCTAGTTTGTGCGAGCGCCGTCACTGCTAAGCTTGCTTGCTCTATATTGGCAAACACTAGCAATGCTGATGCTTTATGGGTGTAATCCGGTACGGTATTGTAGGTCACTTCGGCGATAAATCCGAGCGTGCCCTCCGAGCCAATCATTAAATGCTCAATAATTTTAATCGGGTCTTGATAATCGATTAGAGCATTGAGCGCATATCCCGTCGTGTTTTTCAGCCGATACTTGTGTTGGATTTTTTGAGTGAGCGCAGTATTACCGATGGTTTGCTGGTGAAGCTGCCAGATTCCTTCAACTAAATCAGGTCTGGCTAACTGAAAACTAGCGATGCTGGCTTCGCTGTTTGTATCTAGCTGTGTTCCATCGTTGAGAACAACTTTCATACTCTCAACCGTGTGGTAGCTGTTTTGCGCTGTACCACAGCACATACCACTGGAATTGTTTGCGGTAATCCCGCCTATTTTACAGCTGTCAATGGAAGCAGGGTCTGGGCCAATCTTGCGTCGATATGGTGCTAAGTATTGATTAGCATGCGCGCCGATCACTCCAGGTTGAAGTGCTATTTTCTCTCCATGGTCGATAATCTTATGTTGGCGCCAGTCATCGGAAAGCGTGATGAGAACGGAATCAGACAATGCTTGCCCAGATAAGCTGGTTCCTGCCGCTCGGAACGTAAACGGCAGTTGGTGTTTCTTACAGCAACGGATAGTGAATATGACTTCCTCAAGAGTATTCAAGCGCAACACGAGTACCGGGATCAATCGATAGAAACTCGCATCAGTACCATAAGCTAATCGTTGCTCGGGGGCTGTGAAAATGCGTGTTGCGTCGATGTGAGTGAGTAGCTCTTGCTGTAATGCGTGATACTCGGCTGGTAGTGCTTGGCTGGTCATTTATTCTCCGGAGGGGATTGATATTAGGATATAGGATAGGAAGTGAGTGCAAATCAGCTCTAGACTAGTAGTATCATGATAAGGTAGACGAAGATGTGATCGGTAAAAGAAATATGGTGAAACTTACCGTAACCAATTGTTTATATGAAGATTAGTGGAGGCGTGAATGCGGCGTGAAGAAAAACTAAACTATGTTGAGTTTCCGGCTCGCAACCTAGAGGCAACGAAGTCGTTTTTTTGTTCAGCGTTCGACTGGCAGTTCGTTGACTATGGACCGGAATATAGCGCCTTCTCAAATCAAGGTCTCGATGGTGGCTTTTTTCAATCCGACTTGTGCAGCCAAACTTCAAACGGTGCAGCATTGTTGGTTTTCTATAGCATGGACATTCAGGCAACCTTAGCCAAGGTGGTTAATGCGGGTGGTGTTATTGTTCGACCTATATTTGAGTTTCCGGGTGGATGCCGATTTCATTTCACTGAGCCCAGTGGTAATGAGTTTGCTGTGTGGTCTGAATCAGACCACAGTTAAATGTAGTGCGGACGTTATTTTGTCGCGGAAATTTGTTGGCAAATATACTCTCCAATGGCGATAGACGACGTGGCGGCTGGTGAAGGCGCATTGATGACATGCAAACTGCGTTGGCTTTCGGCAAACAAAAAATCGCTGACTAGGGTACCATCGTAAAGCACTGCCTGCGCTCGAATCCCAGCAGGATAGGCTTGTAGATCCTCAAGCTTGATCGATGGACAATATTTTCGCACTTGAGCCAAGTAGCTAGGTTTCCATAGTGAGTTTTTAAGTTCTGTGAGACCAGCGATTAGGTATTGTGCGTTGGCTTTCCAAAATCCGGGAAAAGAGAACATTTCTCTACAATCATTCAAATCAATGTTCACTTTTTGATAGCCTTCTCTTTTCCATCCTTGAACAGCATTCGGTCCGACAGTCGTAGAACCATCAATCATCTTAGTCAGGTGAACGCCTAAAAACGGTAGCGTGGGATCGGGAACGGGATAAATAAGGTGTTTCACTAGATCACGTTTCTCATCGGCTAGCTTATAATACTCACCCCTATAAGGAATGATTTGGCAATTGATGTTTAGCGATAGCATTTTAGCCACTCTATCTGCCATCAGTCCGGCGCAGCTTATTAATTTCCTAGCATGGTAGGATTGTTCTTCTTGCTCACCTTGACACTGCACTTGTATGTGCAGTTCAGTTTCTTCAAGGGAAATGACTTTGGTATTTAGATGAAGGATTCCGCCGAGTCTGGCAAATTCTTTCGCCATCACTTGCGCAACCTGAGTGAAGTTAACAATACTCGTTCCAAACACATGAATAGCGCCGAGCCCCGTGATATTAGGCTCTAGTGTTTTAAGTTCTTTCTCATCTAACAACGCAACTTCAATACCATTATCTAGGCAGCGCTGATACAGCGCCTGCATTCGTTTCAGTTCATGGGGATTGGTCGCAACGATAAGTTTTCCGCAGTTGTTGATGGGAACGGCGTGTTGCTGGCAAAACTTATGCATTTGTTGGCTGCCGCGTTTACATAACTGAGCTTTTAAACTGCCAGGTGTGTAATAAACCCCAGCGTGAATGACACCACTATTGTGCCCAGTTTGGTGCCAACCTATTTGCGATTCTTTTTCAACAAGAACGACGTGGGCATCGGGACAGCGCTGTTTCAGTTGCCAAGCTGTGGATATACCGACGATCCCGCCGCCAATGATGAGGTAATCGCAGCTTATTACCATGATTTTTCCCTTTCCGGAACAGTTTATTGCTAGTGAATGAGTCAAATTTAGTCGTTATTCAAAACGGATGCAGCAAGATCGTTGTTTATTTGCTCGCTTGGCCGTGATTTCGTCGTAAGTCACTTAAATAATACGAGTTAATGGATACACTGGATGAGAAGGAACATCTATAGATAGCAGTGGAGGTGGGAAATGGCGATACAAAGACTAAGTTTTGAGCAACTTTATCATGCAGCAGGACTAGAAAAGCTGCCGTGTAAATCGACCAAAGAACTGGCTCCAATTGATGAGATTGTCGGTCAAGAGCGGGCGCAGAAAGCGGTTGAATTCGCAATGTCCATCAAGGAAAAGGGCTATAACATCTATGCCGTTGGCCAGAATGGTCTAGGCAAGCGCACCATGATTTTGCGTTATCTGAACCGCCATCAGCATGATGACAAGGCGCTATATGATTGGTGTTACGTGGCGAACTTTGACGACACACGTACCCCGAAAGTATTGAAACTGCCGATTGGGGTTGGGACCAAACTCAAGCAAGACATCGAAAAAATGATGACTAAGCTTGTGAGCGCTATCCCGTTGGCATTTGACAACGAAATGTACTTCACTCGCGCCGATAAGCTTAAAAATGAGTTGGCAGGTAAGCAGCAAGCAGAGCTGGATCTTATTAGCAAAGATGCTAAGGAAAAAGGCATCAACTTAACGCTGACTTCTCAAGGCGATTATCAGTTTATCGCTATGAATGGTGAAGAGCAGCATACCGAAGAAAGCTTCGACGCTTTATCAGATAAAGAGCAAGATTATTTCGGCACGACCATTGATGAGTTGGAAATTACCTTGCGTAGCATGGTGCGTCAGCTGACTGAGTGGGAAGAAGCGTATAGCGAAAAGATTACTAAGCTCAACAATGAAGTCACACTGGATGTCATTACGCACTTTATTAAACGTTTGAAAACGGATTACTCATCGTATCCAGACATCAAATCTCATCTGAGTGAATTGCAGACGGATATCGTGGAAAACGCCGATATTTTCCTTGAGGAAGGGGGAGAGCAAGGTGAAATTGCGACGGCTTCTTTGGATAAAAAACTGCCTCGCCGATACAAAGTAAACGTGCTGGTTAGCCGAGAAAAAAGCGAATTTCCGGTCGTTATTGAAGAGAACCCAAATTACCACAGCTTGTTTGGTTATATTGAAACTGCCACGTTCAAGGGTACGGTGTTTACCGACTTCTCACTTATTCGTCCGGGAAGTCTGCACAAAGCCAACGGTGGCGTGCTTTTGATGGACGCGGTGAAAGTACTTGAGCAGCCTTACGTTTGGGACGGTTTGAAACGAGCGCTACGCTCTCGTCAACTCAGTTTTACGTCCTTAGAAAAGGAACTGACGTTAACAGGAGCGGTGTCTCTCGATCCTGAAGCTATCCCACTGGACGTGAAGATTATCTTATTTGGTGATTATAGAACTTATCAGCTTCTACAACATTATGATCCGGAGTTTAGTGATCTCTTTAAAGTCACGGCGGACTTTGAAGATGAAATGAAGCGCACGTCGGATTCTGAGCTTCAATATGCGCGTTTTATTTCGAGTATCGTGAATGACAACAATATGTTGCATTGCGATAAAAAAGCACTCGCTCGTATCATCGAGTACAGTTCAAGGATAGCCGGAGATCGAGGCAAGTTATCACTTCATTCTGCAAATATCGCGAATCTATTGCGTGAGTCCAACTATGTTGCGCGGCAAGCGAAATCGAATATGATTCGGGTTAACCATGTTCAAGAAGCATTGGAAAACCAAGAATTACGTGTTAATCGGTTACAAGATGGAGTGATGGAGTCCTTCATCAATGGTACCACTTTGATTCACACCGATGGGCATGCTATTGGTCAAGTCAATGCGCTGTCTGTATTAAGCACCAGTGAGCATATGTTTGGTGCGCCAAATCGAATCACGGCGACCACATCATACGGTGATGGTGAAGTAATTGATATTGAGCGTAGCGTCGACTTGGGTGGCAGCATTCACTCCAAAGGTGTCATGATTTTAAGTGCGTACCTCTCGTCTGTCTTTGGGAAAACGGCCCGAGTACCTCTGACGACTCATATTACTTTCGAGCAGTCTTACGGCGGCGTTGACGGTGATAGTGCTAGTATGGCGGAGTTCTGTGCTGTCGTATCGGCATTTGCAAAGCACCCCAACCGACAAGATATTGCGATCACAGGCTCAATGAATCAGTTTGGTGAGTCTCAGCCTATTGGTGGTGTGAACGAGAAGATCGAAGGTTTTTACGATGTATGTAAAATTAAAGGGCGTAGCCCAGAACAAGGGGTGGTGATCCCACGCTCTAACACTCACAATCTGATGCTGCGGGCCGATGTTGTGAAAGCCGTGGAGAAAGGAGAGTTCCACATTTGGGCGATTGACCATGTTACGGAAGCGATAGAAATCTTCACTGGCATTACCGCCGGCGAAGCTAGCCTAGAAGGAAGTTATCCAACCGATACCATCTTTGGTATGGCGCAAGCTAAGTTAAATGCGCTACGGAAATAAGCTGGTCTAGAGCAAGCTCATCTTCTATACAAAATAAAGCCCCAACTCTGGGGCTTTTGGTGTTTTAAAGAGTCAGGTAAAGAACTATTGCCCGTTCATCTTCGGATTCATTTAGACAATGTCGCAGCTATTATCTGAAATCAGGAATAGGATGCTTCGACGAGATCAATCGCCAGCATTGTTATCAAAAGACGATCACAAATCGCTGTCCTATACTCACTTAAAGCTTTGCCCACAGATTGGCGTTTAACGCTGAGGGAGCGAAGGCTTGGTTAAATGCAGTTAAAGTTCATGTAATGCAATCACTCGATGCGGACTCCACTCCTTGGGTCGCGATATCAGATAATAGACAATGGGATTTGTCTACTCCTGATTCAGAAGGAGAGATGAATAATATTGTTGACTGGATGCAAGAGCATAATTGCATTTCCTTCGCGATAGTATTTTCTAATCAGTTGCAAGAGTTTGGAGCGGAAAAGAAACTCAATGACCAAAGTATCTTAAACTTTAGTTTTGACTACGATGAAGCGTATCAGGAATGTCTGAATAAGCTGGCAGAAGCGCAAAGTTAACAGAACAAATAACGTCCGATGAATACAATCATCAAGCCCTGTAAAGCCTAGAGTTCAGCATCTAGTTGAGCCTCATAGCAAATACCAACTCACTTAGATCGACAGCGTGTTGCCTCGGTATATCAATTAACTCGCAATGTTCATAGTGAGCTGAAGATCGAGAGGTAATTTAGACAACTTGCGTTTAATCGCATTACGGGTTCTTTTCACGTCTTCAATGGCTAAGTTTTTGCCGGTGGCATGAATATCGACGTTTACTCTAAGTTCTCGACCCACTTTAGTAACCCCCGCCAGCGTCAGATTTGTCTCGGCTTCTTTATCTACCGCTGCAATTCCTTGATGTACGGTGTGGCAGATATCTTTGCTCGGTGACATCATTAGTAGCTCGCGCGTAGCATCACGCAGCATTTCAAACGGTACTTTAATGAAGTAGAACCCCATGAGCAGCATCATGATAGGGTCAGCATAAGCGGCATATTGATACCAAGATGTCTTAGATAGTGCCCAAGCGAAAATAAACCCTAGCATTACCATCAAGCTTAGTAATGTATCCATTTTCCATTGTTTTGCTTCCGCTTCTATAAGCCCAGAAGAAAACTGTTTACTTTTTTGTTTGATTTCCCACCACACGTAACCACAGGCAATTGTGCTGACTAAACCAAATATAGAAGCGATGGATGTGTCAATTTGACGACCGCCGCTGAAAAGAGCGTTGATTGCAGAGTGAAGTGATATAAATACGACAATTAAAATTGCCGCGCCTTTTATGGCAATCACAACAGGTTCTAATACAGCTTTACCAAGTGGGAAATGGTTTTTCGAAGGGGACTGGATGTAGCGAGACGCGGCTAGTGACAATAAAGTTAACAGCAAGCTGATGAGAGAATATGCACCGTCGAAAACGATAACTAGTGAACTAACAAGCAAACCTAAAATGAGTCCCCCTAAGGCAAAGCCCGCAGCAGCAATGGCTGAGAAGGTCAGGATTCGTTTTTCGTTTAAGCTTGTTTTTGCACACATAGGGTATACCTAGTCGGGAACACAGTATTATTGTTCGCTGGATTGACCTTATTTACAAACGTGTTTTGTTGAAAATTGGTTAATGGAAATTGTATTAATTATATAATTTATAAAAAACAGGTAGTTACAACACATGCAGGTGTCAAAAATTTTGACTGTGAGTGATTTTTGACCGAGCCTGATGTTTGGGAGCGTCAAACTAGACGCGATCATGATCGCAAGATCTTGTTATTTATGGGGAATGCTGAATTGCGCCGGGAATTGGTTTAAGTGTTAAAAGTCGAAAAGGTATTCGTTAAGTTTATCTGCAAGCCACGTCATCCCAGGGTGCTCTGGCAAGCCTGATCCAGTAAACATGCAGTAATCTTCTTGGGTAAGACCATAGGTATGCTTGATAACAGCCAGGGTTTGCTGTCTTAGGTAATGACGAATGAGTGGCTCGGGTAACACGCCCCAAGCGTTTTCTGTGAGAATAGTATTGAGCATATAGTCAAAGCTAGAAAAGCCGATATAGCGGTGAGAAAACGGCTGAAGATCTGGATTGTCTTTCTCGTTTAAGTAAACCATCACGGCTTGCATTTCGTCACGTAGTACATCATCAGAGACGCGACGAAGTTGGCAGAGTGAGTGATCCGATTGGCATACTGACATCATACGGATCTTACCAAGTGGTTGATAGTGCACTTTTGGGTCGTCGCTTCGCTCATAGTCAACGCCAAATGCGAAGTCGACTTGCTGAGTCGCCACAAGGTTGGCGAGGTCACCCGTGGAAGCCAAGATAATGTTGAATGAAGTTGCAGGAAATTTATCGTTGAGTCGGTGAGCCAAGTCTTGCCATAGTTCATCGGGCAACGAGTCGTCGCGGCCTATCCATAGTTCAGCGTTAAATTCCCCTGAGACTTGTAAACACGTTTGATGGATTCGGCTAGTCGTGATCAATAAGCTTTCGCAATCTTTGTGAATCGCTTTCCCAGCTTCCGATAAAGTGAGTTTATTGCCGCTTCGACTAAAAAGCTCGATGGATAGCTCTTTTTCCAAGGCTTTAATTGCCATGCTTAGCTTGGTTCGATTACAACCCAGCTGCCGGGCCGCTTCAGACACTGAGCCGACTTCCGCAATCGTACAAAAGGCCTCAATTTGCGATAAGTTCACCTTGCCTCCTGAACGTAATATCATCAATGAAGAGCAGTGTAGCATGATAGCAGGTATGAGGTGCATAATCGTAGTTCACTGTTTTTAAAAGAAAATCAATGTACATAGAGCCGTCAATATAAGCGAGGAGGCGAAAGCATAGCAAACATTTGCTTTAAAATGTCTTTGAAGGTGATATAACATAGGCTCAGACCTTGTGGTTAAGCGTCAATGAGTTAGTGATAACATGGGAGAGTATGATGGCGAATGAATGGGATGATTGTGCAGAAAGCTGGGAATCGAATGAATCGACGGGCTTGTATGCGGAAAATGCGTTCCAGCAGCTGATGGGGTTAGTGGATTTAAACAATAAAGAAGTTCTCGATTTTGGCTGCGGTACAGGCTTGCTCAGTCAGAAAATGTCGCCTTTGGCCAAAAATATTGTCGCGCTCGACAGCTCTGAAGCGATGATTGAGCAACTCGATGAAAAAGAACTGCCCAATGTCGAACCTGTCGTTGATAGCCTAACTCGTGGGCTTGTCGCTCAGCACCCTGCTTTTCGTAAACAGTTTGATGTCGTTGTCGCATCTTCAGTTTGCGGCTTCCTTAAAAGTTTTTCCGAAGCGGTCGATATCGTTTACGCCATCTTAGATAACGGCGGCACCTTTATTCACTTTGATTGGTTAAACGAACATGGTGATGAAGAAAACGGTCTAGCAGAGAATAAGATTAAACAAGTTTTGACCAGCGTTGGTTTTGAGACTGTCTCTGTGAGTGAACCTTTCTCGATCGCCATTGAAGGCGGTAGAAAAAAAGTGATTATGGGATTAGCTCGTAAATCTAATTCAATGTAATGATGCTTAATAAATCCAGCGTCGAGCAATAGTTTTACTCGACACTGGTTGTCTCAACAGGCACCGATATCACGGTATCTTATATTTTAGAGCATGTTCGGATTTAGCTAACATGCCGCTACTTTCGCTGTTCAACTGACCATCCATGCGTCTTTTAGCTTTCCGGTAATTGGCCATTGGTACACTTTAGCGACAGCTTCAATCAAGTCTTGAGCGAGCTCACGACCATTGTCGGAATTGGTCATCACCACCATGCCTTGTCCTGTGTTTGGAAGCCCAACCAACCACCCTTGATAGCCTGAATTTTGCCCCAGTTTCATGAAATGTAATGTATTGCCTTTGCCTTCAATAACAAACCCCAGCCCGTAGGGTGTATGTGCTTGTTTGGTTAACGCCTCTAATGCCAGTTTATGACTGATGACTTGACCGGTTTTTCCTTGGTATGCATGACGGATAGAACAAATTTAACGAGATCGCTTGGCGTGCTCCATAATCCTGCTGCTGCTCGTTCCGGAGAAATGCGCCATCGGAATGGGAAGTTTTTTCCTTGTTCATTTGTTGCATAAGCTGCATTTTTTGCGTGTGTTTTATTTAATGGCTGTTCGTAAAAAGTGTGCTGCATACCTAGTGGTTTAAAGACGAATTTATTGCCACTTTGCTGAGCAGAAAGGCCAATTCGAGAGGCGGAGAGGAGTTGAACAACCTCATAGCCACCACCTGAATATGAGTACTGGCTCCCCGGTTTGTATACCATTTGAACCGGTTGGTTATTCGAAGGCTTTGCTCCGTTTAGTGTTTGAATGAGGCTTGGGATTCTTTGGGTTGGTTCGTAACCGTAATATCCGCCTACATTCAAACCTGAAGACATGCTTAGTAACTCTCTTAATGTAACTTGTTCATTCTTAAATTGAGTGGTTTAGGAAGGTTCCAGCCTTTGAGCAGAGGAAGAGCATTCTCATCTAATGTTAAAAAGCCGTGTTCGACCAAGCTTAACGCTGTGATTGCAGCAACAGATTTGGACATCGAACCTGCTTGAAACAAAGTGTCGTTGTCTACTTTGTGGCGGTGGTCGGCATCGATATAACCAATAGAGTCAGCCCAAGTAATTTGATTTCTATCTATCACCGCAAAACTGATTGCTGGGACTTTATAGAAGTCCATCGCTTTGGCTAATGTGGTACGTTTAATCTCTCCGTTAGCGTTGATGGAGATGTCGTGAAGCACACTTTGCTCTTTTTTACAAAGGTGAGCGGATGCCATATATGACCAGCTGGGGATGATACTAGCGATGGCTAGTGCTAGTGCGAGTCTCTTTAGGTGATTCACGCTGAACTCCTGTTCTTATGCATGCGTGTAGAATTCTTTTATGGGTTTATATTGGTGATTTTTACAAGTTGTAAAATTGCTTTGATTGTCAGAGGGGTAGGGGAAAATCAAATCAGGCAGCGATTCATGGTCAGAGTATCTTGTAGTCGCACCGCTTTTACTGCGTATATTTTTATGTTAAATGAATGTGTATTTGTAAACGAGAAGCACCAATATCGCAGCGCGATATTGGTGCTTACTTATGAATAGAGCTTATTTATGAATAAGTCTATTCAGATAGACGCTATCGAATGCTTAATTTCATCAAGGACTTGAGGGTTATCAATAGCCGCGATGTTTTTTACCAATTCGCCATTGACCACTTGCTTAACAGCGAGCTCAACTATTTTTCCTGATTTTGTTTTCGGTATATCGCTGATTGCTAGCACCAGTGAGGGCACGTGACGAGGGGAACATTGATTGCGTAACCTAGACTTGATCTCTTCAACTAGATGGTCATCCAAATTGTGTTCGCTCATAGTTTTGATAAACAAGACAATTCGTTCATCTCCATTGTATTTTTGCCCAACAGCGATGGAGTCGGCGACTTCTTTTATTTGGTTGACTTGACGGTATATTTCGCCAGTGCCGATGCGAACCCCACCAGGATTTAAGGTGGTGTCGCTACGCCCGTAAAAGATAACGCCAGAGTGCGAGGTGAGTTGAACATCGTCGCCATGGTGCCAGGTATTGACGTATTTATTCCAATACGCTTGATGGTACCTTTCTCCATCATCTTGCCAAAATCCGAGCGGTTGATTAGGGAAACTGTTTAAACAGACTAGTTCGCCACGTTCTTCGGTGACGGACTTGCCATTTTCATCAAAGGCAGCGATGTCTAAACCGAGAGCTGGAGACTGGCATTCACCTTTATATACTGGGCTAATTGGGTTGCCGAGTACAAAGCAGCCGCAAATATCTGTGCCTCCTGAAATAGACGCGAGATGCAGATCGGCTTTGATATTGGAGTACACAAAATCAAATTGCTCGGCATACAAGACTGAACCTGTTGAGCATAGCGTTTTCAAGTTGCTTAAATTGTTGTGAAGGCTAGGGCTAATATGGTGCTTTTGCAGTGCTTCAATATATTTGGCTGAGGTACCAAACAAGCTAACGTTGGCTTCCTCGGCTAATTCCCATAAGACATTCGGCATAGGATGGAGCGGGGCTCCATCAAAGATCACTAATGTTGCGCCACTCGCCAGTGACGATACGTGCCAGTTCCACATCATCCAGCCACAGGTGGTGTAATAAAACACTCGATCTCTTGGTTGAATATCGCAGTGCAGTTGGTGCTCTTTTAGGTGATTGAGAACGGTTCCCCCTACGCTGTGCACAATGCACTTGGGTTTACCTGTCGTTCCCGATGAATAAAGCACAAATAGAGGGTCGTTAAACGCCACGCGTTTATAGCGCACACCACGAGGAATATAACTGGCGAGAATGGCTTCCCAATCGGAGAATTGACTGTTGGATTGCTGATTCGGATGGTCTTCAACTAAATATTCGATTTGACAGGTGTTTTGAATACTCGGGATCTCTGCAACTATCTTGGTATTTTTCTCATGCATCTCATATACCTTGCCATTGAAGGTATAGCCATTGCTGCAGAAGAGGATTTTAGGTTTTACTTGGCCAAAGCGTTCGATAACACTCTCTATGCCGAAATCAGGAGAAGTTGAAGTCCAGATTGCACCTAGGCTTGTTGTGGCCAACATGGCGACCACGGTTTCTGGTATGTAAGGCAAATAACCCGCAACGACATCGCCTTTTTCTACGCCGTTCTGTTTAAGCCATTGTTGCATAACAGACACTTGATCGCTGAGTTGTTGCCAAGTGAGTGTGCGGCGTTGTCCGCGTTCATTTTTGAAAAAGATAGCCGTTTCTTCGGGCTGCTGAAAAGCATAGGACAGCAAATTTTCTGCGTAGTTGAGCTGAGCTTGAGGAAACCAGATGGTATCACGGCTTGGGTAAAATGATTGCCATTTTGCGATTCCTTCGCCGTGTATACAGTCCCCCATGAAACCAATCACATCACAGAATTGCCATACTTCCAGCCAAAAACGTTTTTTATCTTGGACAGACCACTGATGCAACGACGAGTAGTCGTTGAGATCTGAACCTTGCATATTAATGTGTTTGATAAACTGCGTAAGGTTGGAGTTTTCAATTCGCTCTTGGCTAGGGGCCCAAATAGGCGATGAACTTGACATGCTATCCTCAATTCCTTTTTGATCTGCAGTTAAGTGTCGATGCATTTAAAAGGAAAGTCAAACTTGTGATGAAATTACATGCTGCTGATTTTTTTGAAAAAATACGTTAATTGTAAATGATTTGTTACATTTGGTTAGTGGTTGATGTCTGGGGAAAAATTGGCACGCAGATGCTCGAACGATAGGCTTATAGTGTCACGTTGGAAAAGGACTGTGTTGATGACGAAGTATCAATCCAAACCGTTGAACCAAAAAGGCTTTATTAATTGGAGTGAAGAAGAGAATCGTGTATGGCATGATTTGGCTTCACGCCAGCAACTGAAGATAAGGCAACGAGCCTGCCAAGCGTATCTAGATGGTTTAGAAATGCTAAATTTACCTCTAGATCGAGTTCCTCAGCTAGTTGAAATAAATACAATTTTAAGCAAAACCACAGGGTGGCGTCTCGAGCCTGTCCCTGCGCTAATTAGCTTTGATAAATTTTTTGCATTGCTTGCGCAAAGAAAGTTTCCGGTCGCCACTTTTTTACGTAACCGCGATGAGTTTGATTATTTGCAGGAGCCGGATTTCTTCCACGAAGTCTTTGGCCACTGTGCCATGCTGACCAACCATGATTTCGCTGAGTTTACTCATACCTATGGCCAGTTAGGCCTGAAGGCGACACCTAAACAACGGGTGTATTTGGCCAGATTGTATTGGTTTACGGTAGAGTTTGGTCTGGTGAAGGAAAACGGAACCACTAAGATCTATGGTGGTGGTATTTTGTCGTCTCCGGGAGAAACCGAATACTCCCTGTCGAGCCCGCAACCCCGAAGAGAAGTGTTTAATTTGAACAAGGTGTTAAGAACGCCTTACCGGATCGATATCATGCAACCCATTTACTACGTTATTGACGGTTTTCGGGATTTATACAGCATGAGCAAAATAGATTTGATGGCGGAAGTTGAACACGCCATGACAAGTGAATTACTCCCCCCATTATTTGAAGCGAAGGAAATAAGCCATGTTGGATGAGTTACGCTGTGAAGCTTGCACTAAAGAGTCAGTAGCATTAAGTAGTCGGGAAGTGCAGTCAATGTTGTTAGAATTAGACAACTGGATGATGGTTGAAAGGGAAGGGATACCACAGTTAGAAAAGGTGTATACCTTTAAAAACTTCAAACTGGCTTGGGCCTTTTCAAATCATGTCGCTGAATTAGCAGAGCAAGAGTTCCATCACCCGTCTATAGTATTGGAATGGGGCAAGGTGACGGTGACATGGTGGAGCCACTCTATTAAAGGCTTACACAAAAATGACTTCATTTGTGCCGCCAAATGCGACCAATTAGGTTGAGCTGATTTCAGATAACCTGATTTTATATAGCTTGATTTAAGCAGTCTGGCACAGAATCCCCAATTCAACCTGGGTGCCAGGCTGCTTTTTCTTTTCTATATTCTGGTTTTCCACCTGTGCTTAGTTATTTCGCCTACGATAAGTTACTCACAATTTCACTCAGTTGGTCTCTGACTCTTTTATTTCTTCCAGCATTTCCACTTCTTGTTGATATAGCGAACGAAGGTAGCTGATCTTCCTGATCAGTAGATTTAATTCTTTTTCTAACTCTTGGTTGCTGATGGCGTATTCAGCGCTAGCAATGGCGTTGGACATCTGTTCTTTTTGACGGCAGTGGGTTGAGATGCTTTTCCAAATATCTTGCATCTCCTCCACTTCTGGTCGCTGCGCTTTCAAATCACTCTCTTCTTCCATTAACTGCGAGACAACCATTGTAGAGTTGTAAATTTGTTGTTCGAGTTTGGCTTGCATTGATGTGCCTTCCGCCAACCAAATCTGCTTTAGCTCAGTTTCTGAAAATTGTTGGTGTAGAAAGATCTTTTTGCGGTGGAAGTACAACAAGTTGTTGAAAGAACTCGCATGTTTATTGTACCAATCGTCTAGCTGATCTTGTTGAATGAGAACTTGGTTCCAGCTGGTTTGTACGCAATGGTCACCCTTTGCCCAACTGGGCAAAGCAATCAGGGTGATTGTCACTATAGTAAGACTAAGGTGTCGCCATTCCATTGTGAGATCCAGAGCACATTACGAATAGGTGTAAGTATAGGAAATGAATGTCGCTCTTACCGCTAGAATGAGTAGAGAATATAAAAATGAAAAAACTAATAATGGTTGTCATGCTTCTGGCGGGATTAGGGTTGGCGGGTGGAGGCTACTACATGTTTTTCATCAAACCTCAGCAAGATGCGGAGCTAGCTAAGAAAAACAAGAAAAAATCTCCAGAAGTAGAAGAGAAAACGGTGAAAGCCGAGCCAGAAAAGGTTCCCCCCGCTCCCGAGATAACGGAGTTTTACGTTAGTCCACAAAGTGTCGGAGTTCGCAATGGCCCGAGTTACGATGCGTTTATCAATGACCGTATGTACCGTGGCGAAAAACTTAAAATACTTGAGAAAAAAGATGGCTGGGGTCGGATCTCTCGTTACTACGTATATCAACATGGTGGGAATGAAGAAGCAGATTGGGTGCCGATGGCCGCTTTGATTGTTTCGCCGCCGGTCGTCTCTAAGGAAGAGCGACAAAAGGCCCTAATGTCATTTATTGGCCAATCCGATGACTTTAAACTGCATGAATCGATGTTTCTTAAACAGACGGACAAATTATTAAAAAGTGGCCAATGCCGACCACATGATTTTCAAGAACTCAGAGGCTGGGTGCGTTCAATCCGTTATCGTGACAGAGAAGTGTACTTTGTTTATTGCGGCGGAATTGACCAGAGCAATAAAATTTACCTAGACGTTAAAACAGGTAAAACGTTTGAATGAACATTTTGAGTGGGTGAAAAACGAACTATTTCATGATGATTTACGGTTAGTTAGGCAAAAATGCCTGCCATTTTAGAAGATTTTAGTTGAAGCTTGACCAACGAATACCCTATTATGCACCGTAGAATTTTATAGGTTAGCTTTGTTCATGCCCATTAGACTGCTTAGATATATTGTTATATCAATTCTTGCGACTATCTTACCGTCGCAGGCTATGGCGTCTTTGCTGCAAACAGAAACCTCATCGTCTCGTCAAACTATCCAAACTAGCACATCGGTCAATACCAATGAAGCGTTTGGCCAGTGTGGTCAAAAAGAATCCACGCAGTGCTCGCCCGACGATACGAAAACGCGAGTACAAGACAACTCATCGGCTCTCGAAGGTGTGGGGATCGGTCGTTGGAGTTCTTCTGCGAGAACTCAAACTGATCATACTCCGCCAATCAATCCAGATATAGTGACACCAGCTGTTCCTGCACAGCACAAAAACCATCTATCTTCAGCGAACATCAATCAAGAGTTTAACTCTGCACATCGCCTTTCAGGCTGGAAAGAAACCAACGCTCATTATGTGGCTCTCAATAGCCAATATTCCTGAGCCAACCTCAGTTGATGTTTGATCTATCCATAGTTGCGATTCAAGTGTATTGAACCGCAGGTTCGGGTGGTTCTACCTCATGTGACTAGTACGCAGATAATCCTGTGTATCAGTCTGCATTATTCCTTTTCAATTTAGAACATTCTACAACCACTCAGCGCTTTTGCGTTTGAGGAATTAGGACGTATATGAAGAACAATAAACGCATTATAAACCGCTACTCTGCATGGAAGTATGTGGTTTTGCTTGTGACAGTGGTCATCTTGGGGCTTAGCGCTATACCAACTTGGTATGGTGAACAGCCTTCGATTCAATTAACTTTATCTCACCCAAATGAAACCATTGATTCAGTGGTGAAGTTGAACAGCTTTTTGAAGAATAAACACATTAATGTGGACAAAATTACCCATAAAGGGAAAACGACCACATTGATTTTCGGCAATGAAAATGATCAGACACTAGCTCGTGAAGTACTCGACCCATTCGTAGGCAAGAAAGACACTATTACTTACTCTTTTGTTTCTGTCGCACCTGAGTGGTTCACGAAATTAGGCTTTGCACCAATTAAACTGGGTCTTGATTTACGCGGTGGTGTTCAGTTCTTGCTTAATGTTGATGTCGACAAAGCATTCTCAGAGCAACGTGACACTATGGTTGACGATATTCGCGACATGCTAAGCAAGTCTAGCGTGTACGGTGTCCGCTTTAAAAAGACTTCAGACAGCGGCATGGATATCACTAGCCACTCTGACGAGTCATTAAATACGGTTCAAGACTACATTAGCAAAAACTACTCTGGTTGGCAGGTTAAGCATCACTCTGGTGAGTTGACGGTGCAACCTACACAGCGCAATAGAGAGCAGTTCCAGACAGAAACCGTACAACAAAACTTGAAGATCATGCGTGATCGTATCGAGCAGTTGGGTATCACAGAGGCACTTGTTCAACGCCAAGGTGCACATGGCATCTTGATTGACCTACCGGGCGTACAAGATCCAACGAAAGCGAAAAAGATCATTGGTGCCACGGCGAGTCTAGCTTTTCACGAAGTGCTTTCCGCTTCTGATTCGATGACTGGTGACGATATTGTATTGAAAGACAATAACGGCCGTAACGTGTCCTTAGTTCGCCGCCCAGTATTGACGGGTGAGCATATCATCAACGCGCGTGCTAACGTCGACAAAATGGGCATGGCAGAAGTGGATATTTCACTCGACCATGCTGGCGGTAAGCTGATGAGCGTGTTCTCAGGTTCTCATATTGGCAAACCAATGGCGACGGTATACCGTGAGTACCAAACCAATGCCAAAGGGAAAACGGAGCGTAAAGAGCGAGTCATCAGCATTGCGACGATTCAATCTAAGCTAGGTAGCCAATTCCGCATCACAGGTGCTGGGTCGATTGAACAAGCGCAGCAATTAGCCTTGCTTCTTCGTGCCGGCTCTCTAACCGCTCCAGTAACTATCGTTGCTGAACAAACTATCGGTGCATCACTTGGTGCAGAAAACATCCATAATGGTTTTGCTGCGTTAGCACTAGGTATGGGACTCACTCTGACCTTTATGGCACTTTGGTATCGCCGTCTGGGTTGGGTTGCAGACTTTGCACTACTCATCAACATGGTATGTCTAATTGGTTTGATTGCGTTGCTACCGGGTGCTGTATTGACCTTACCGGGTATCGCAGGTCTTGTTCTTACCGTAGGTATGGCGGTTGATACAAACGTACTAATCTTTGAGCGTATTCGCGACAAGCTGCGCGAAGGCCGGACTATGGCCCAATCGATTGACCAAGGTTTTGGTTCAGCATTTAGCACTATCCTTGATGCTAACGTGACAACTATGATCACGGCTGTCATCTTGTTCTCAATCGGTAATGGCCCTGTGGCAGGTTTTGCACTAACACTAGGTCTAGGTCTACTAACAAGTATGTTTACTGGGGTATTTGCGTCTCGAGCAATTATCAATTTGGTTTGGGGACGCGACGGACGTCGTGATCTGAAGGTTTAAGTCATGATTGAATTCTTAAAGAAAAACATCCGTAAAGTACGTCATATCACGGGTATTGTATCGGTTACTTTGGTTGTCATTTCGATTGCGGCATTCGCAATTCGTGGACTGAACATGGGACTGGATTTTACTGGCGGTATGTTGACTGAAGTGTCAGTGGATCAAAACCTGACCAACAATGATTTATTGAAAGTCATTAAGCCAGCACTAGGACAGTCGGCTAGCGTAACTAAATCTGGCGAAGAAGGTCGCTGGATGATTCGTTATGCGATTCCTAGCGATAAAGACAAAGCTCCTAGCATTCCACAGATCTTAGGCAAAGTATCTCATCACGTTGACGTAGTGAGCACGAGTATGGTGGGTTCGCAGGTCGGCAAAGACATGGTGAACCAAGGTGGTCTTGCGCTACTGACTTCTCTGCTATGTATTATGGGTTACTTGTGTTTCCGTTTTGAATGGCGTTTGGCAACAGGGTCTTTGCTGGCACTACTGCATGATATTGTGTTGATCCTAGGTTTCTTTTCTATCACTCAAATGGAATTTGACCTCACTTCCTTCGCCGCAGTATTAGCAATGTTGGGTTACTCGCTGAACGACTCGATCATCGTTTCCGACCGGATCCGTGAGCTATTAGTTGCACGCCAAAAAGATTGCGTTAAAAAAATCAATGATGACGCCGTTATTGCGACTTTCTCTCGAACTATGGTGACATCAGGAACTACCCTAATGACGATTGCAGCGCTGTGGATTATGGGCGGTCAAGCACTAGCAGGCTTCTCAACGGCAATGTTTATCGGCGTTCTATCTGGTACTTGGTCATCGATTTCTATCGGTACTGTGGTCCCTGAATGGTTTAAGTTAGAGCCGAAACACTACCTACCTGTAGAAGTGGATACTGCGCCATAAATTAATGATGTCGTTATTCACTGGCATTAGATTTATCTAGTTAGCAGAAAAGCCTCTTAGTGATAAACTAAGGGGCTTTTTTATTTGATGTGCTCATGATTGTATCGACTGTTGTTGATATCTAGGGAGCAATGGCACTGTTACAAAGTTTGTGGAAATCAAGCGTCCGCTATAATTTGTAATGAAGTTTTTTTCATAGACATAATTGGATAGTAATGGCCTAGATAACGAATAGCTACATAACTCACTACACCAGAAGCTACAATCAACTCCGTTACTGCAAGTGTTCTTATCTGATAAATATAATTTTCTGCCACACCTTGACTTAGCATCCAATTAGCAGTTTTAAATAGTGATGTTGAACCAATAACCAGTGGGAAAGTGAACGCAGCGTAGCTAGGACTAAACGGCAATCTCATTAGCTTAAATAAAGCTAAGTAAATCACACCTGTCATCAATATTGCGATGCCAAATAAAATAGAAATAATAACTGCTGACGGTGAGGCAACAACTGTTAAATAGCCTGCTAATGATAAACTTGCAGGAGCAGCCATAATAGCAATTGTTGGCTTTGCTGCATCCGGCACTTCATTGCAGAAGATCAAACGGTAGATCATAATAGGCAACATGATGGCATAGCTCACTAAACCAAACATAATAATCCAATATGCCACGGGTGCTAATAACGCCGTTCCAGAAAAAGAAACACTTGCTACCACTAGACCGACTGGAGGGACAAACCAACTTGGTACCATATGATGCAGTTCAAAACTTTTTAAACGATGGTAAATAAAAGAAACTAAGAAAATAATATGAAGAGTGATCGCCGCAACCCATAACGCATCCCCTGCCACACGATGAAAATGACCAATCGTGTTAGATATCACCATGGTTCCCATCGCAAACGTTGGAGCTACGCTGCCGACGACAGGGTGAGCTAATTCATCCCAAAGCACTGTAGGGTTCCATAAAAACTTTATGGCTAGTAATAGAAGCAATATCGATGCAATGCCTGCAGAGAACCATTGTGCATAACCATGACATGGCAATTCATTTTCCCAACACCACCCTAAGCTTGCTATACCAAGAGCCAAACCTGCCATTGCAGTTGGGGCAGCTGCTAGTTTTTGTTTTGTATAATTAAGCATGACCATCATCTCTTTACGATGTTAACGATAGAGCTACTTTAGTTTTAATGGCCGTTTGATAAAACTTGTAAAAATTTAACGTATCGTTAGGTTAAACTTAACGGTAGGGCTTTTAACGAACTGGACGCTGCAGCATGAGAATTTCACTCAAACAACTTTATGTTTTTACAGTAATAGCACACGAAAAAACTATGGCAAAAGCAGCTGAACGGCTATATATAACAAAGCCAGCGGTCAGCTTGTCTCTTTCTGAATTAGAAAAACACCTTGGTTATAAACTCTTTGACCGCGTTAGCTCGCGATTAGTGCTAAACAGTGAAGGTCGTCAACTACTTCCTTTAGCTGATGAAATGTTAGAAAGAGCAGAGATGATCGAACATCAATTTGAAACAAACGGGCTACTATCAGGCTCATTACATGTTGGAGCCAGTGACACTATCGGAAACCATATTGCTCCTGCTTTGTTAAGCAAGTTCAAACATAAATACAGCTGTGATATTCAGCAACTCTTTATTTCTAATACTGGCCAAATTATTAATAGACTATTAGATTTTCAACTCGATATAGGATTGATTGAAGGTAGAGCCCAACACCCTAAACTGCATACGATTGAATGGAGATATGATGATATGTATATAGTTTGCTCTCCTAAGCACCCGTTGGCAAAAAATGAAATCATCAAATTAGAAGATTTAGAGCACTCGACTTGGTTATTACGGGAAGAAGGTTCTGGCAGCCGTGAGTACTTTCTCAACCACATTGCAACAAATTTAAGTGATTGGGTTGAATCACTACAGCTCAACACTACTGAAGCGATCATAAACTGTTGTTCAGAGAATATGGGGCTCGCTTGTGTCTCACAACTGGCAGTAAAAAGCGCGATTAATGATGGTCGCCTTGTTAAACTTCCTTATACCAAATCCTTAACCCGCAGTTATTGGTTATTACTTCATAAAGAAAAATATCAAACACCATTACTAAAACAGTTCTTGTCTTATTGTAAAGAAAGTTAACTATTGAAACTCTCAACATTGAAACTCTCAACATTGAAACTCTCAACATTGAAACTCTCAACATTGAAACTCTCAACATTGAAACTCCACCTTAGGGAGTGTTTTTTTGAGCTAAAAGTCTATCTGCAATGAACTATTTTCAATAGGCCGAGTGTGTAGGTTGTTGTTGAGATCTAGGCTCTAAGTTGTAGTTCGGAGTTGAATTCAGGGGTAGCATCGGAGAAATCGTGTTCACAGAGAGCCTAGTCGGCTTTAACCCTGTTCCGTGCGTAAGGTCAGAAACAACGATGGCAACTAGCTTGAAAAACACCGAATCGATAGAGCACAATTGAGTTGCGTAGAACAACTATTGCGTATGTTCTTCTAGGAACTTCTGGAACGTACTCCAAGATTTAGTGTCAGCATCTTTTCTATAACGATCACTGCCAAACACGGTGAAAGCGTGAGGGGCGCCGCTATATGTGACCATTTGGTGTGGGACTTTGGCCTGTTCTAGTTCGGTCGCTAGTGTGGCGAACTGATCCATGGTAATGGCGCTGTCTGCGGTGCCATGCAAAATCAATATTGGGGCATTGGTTTGAGTGTATGATTGCCCTTGCGGCGTTTGTAAGCCACCGTGGAAAGTCACAAAACCATTTGCGGCCATTCCCGCACGAGCGGACTCTAAAACTGCCGCGCCGCCAAAGCAATAACCCATCACCACGATGTTTTCATCGTGCCCAGCTAATTCCACGGCTTTGACTCGGCTCGCATTCATCAAACGGCGTAATTTCTCTCTATCTTTGTACAGTTGCCCAGTATGCTGACGTTTGTCTTCCAGTTTGGTTGGTCGTACCCCTTGGCCAAATAAATCTGTGGCAAACACGTTGTATCCTAGCTCATTGAGCATAGCGGCGCGTTTTATTTCGTAGTCTGTTAGACCATCCCAGTCGTGCACCAAAATGACTAGCGGAGCGCCGTCTTTCGCTTTCGACCAATGCCCTTCATAAGATTTGCCATCAACGCTATATACTATGGTTTCGGCACTGGTGGCATAAGATATGAGTACCGCCGTGAGCAAAATAAGGGTACGTTTCATCGTTTTCTCTCCTTTGTTTGCCGAAAGTGTAGGACAGAAAACTTGTCCTGTCGGATGATTGCTCCCACGACCGTGAGGTTACGTAGGCATAACGGTAACCACCAACGCAATAAAGATAAAAAAATCATCAAGTTCTCGACAAGTATTGTTAAAAAAATGATACTTTCTCTTTGCGATTGGTAGCAGTTGGCGAGTGTGGCGGCAAGGGCACGGGAGGGCGTTGAGTATGAATGACAATGTAAAACTGATTATTTTGGTATCAGCATTAATGGTGGCTTTGGTGGGATGCCGGGTTCCGTCAGCGGAACATGGTGAGCATCAAGCGATGCATGATCTAGACAGTGGTTCTAGCTACAGTCAAAACTTGTAACTAAGATGACCGGTCTGAAATTGAAAGAGCCCACTTATCTAAATGGGCTCCAGTTCATAATATTGAGGTAAGGCGTTACCTTAATATTTTTCAGCAACCTTCAGTAGCTCAAGCACCTTAAGGATCTGCTGGCTAGTTCTATTACGTGGTTTGAATTTCAACACCAACTTGCCAATAAAGGCGATTTTCCGAAGCTTTTTCCCCATGCTGAGAAGTGCTTTCCAATCTTGGTTGGTTACTTTCGATTTCCAAAGCAGTAAGCCGTGAATGAGTACATCTTGCGAGATGGAATCAATACGATGTAAGTCCATCAGCAGTAGAAATATATCGCGCGCTTTCAGGCGAGAGTTTGCATCAAGTATCGACTCTTCAAAATCGATCAGCTGGATATCGTGGTTCTGATTCACCAAAATATCACGCAGGGCAGGGCGACCATGGGCAATATTATTTTCGTGCAGTACAGAGAAAATAGTGAGCAGTTTCTCAACCAAAAGGTCATTAACCACCTGTGGATCAGCTTGTTCAAAGGGGGTGCCAGCATCTAGGGTGATAAAGTAATCGCTGTTCTCGTCAATGATTTGTGGTACAGGTAAACCTTTATCTTTAAGATGAGAAATGATCAATTTCTCGTGCTCAAAGCGATCTTCTGGGCTGAGTAGTGCGTTAGTCTTTAAGAAAGACAGCGCTTCCGACTTTGCAATGAAAGACGAGATATGACGAACAAAGTTAGATTTGTTTTCGCCACACACTTTTACCCAGTAAGTTGTATTATCCTTGATTAGCTTGTAAACACCCGCAGTGTTGTTAAGCGCAATTTCGTCCGCTGATTCTTTTAATGTATTGGTATCAGACATGATGGTTGTTTTTATGCCACTGTGAAAGAGTACGCTCAAGCGGTATCAATTCGTCATGCGCGACAAGCTGCCAGCGCTTATATAAGAGCTTGAGATTATTCGTACTAAGGTATCAAATTCATAGATAGGGAAAGTTAATGCGGCTGAAAGCCCCTGTCATTAACGGGTCAATAAATCGGTCTACAGTCCGTAGTAGGCCACCTATGAGTGCCCGCTCGCAATATGTATTCACTTGCAAGCTCAAAAGTGGCTGAATATTATCCTAAATTAGTGATGCTCGTCAAGAAAATGTCATCCATCTATATGGTGAAATATAGATAAATCCCAGTTAAATGATGGCGTTGCGATCGAAGTTAGATATTGTTCAGCTATCGTATTGTCGTGGATGGGGTTTCCCCAGTCATGAAACATTAAAGTAACAATGAGAGCAAAAAGATGAAAAAAGCTCTGAACAAAGATGTCGTCACCCAGCTAGATGATTACAGAGATGGCGATGGGTATAAGCACCATGGTATTGTCCGATATCTACAGGGTAGAGATGCTCAGGCAGAGCAGGACTTTATTATTGAAGAAGTCGCGGCGGCGCTAACGTTCAACGGTGTGTCTTATGCAGTAATGATGTGCACGCCAACGGATCTTGAAGACTTCGCCATTGGTTTCGCGTTGTCCGAAGGTATTATCAATCACTATCGAGACGTACATGATGTCGAGATATCGAGAGTGCCTGTTGGCGTCACGATCGATCTCAAAATTGCGAATCGCTGCCTAGAGAACCTAAGAAATAAAAGTCGAAAATTGGCCGGAGTGTCAGGTTGTGGGTTATGTGGCGAAGAGCAGTTAGAGACAGTACGTAAACCTTTAACGCGCTTACCGACCAAGGTTCGTTTCGACCTCGGAACTCTTCATGGCGCTTTACAGGGTTTAACTCGTAGGCAAACCTTGAATCAAGTCACGGGATCGGCACATGCGGCTGCGTATGTTGATCAAAACGGTCAAATACAAGCGATATATGAAGATGTAGGCCGCCATATTGCACTCGACAAATTGGTGGGCGGAATTCACCGCCGTCGATTGTCTGGGGGGGCGATTTTAGTGACTAGCCGTGCGAGCTTTGAAATGGTGCAAAAAGCGGTGGCTGCTGGTGTGGAGGTATTACTGGCGGTTTCTTCAACCACACAAATGGCTGTCGAGCTTGCTGAGCGATTTAATCTGACATTGCTAGGCTATTGTCGGCAAAACCGAGCGAACGTCTATACACACCCCGAGAGAGTGGTCGGTGAGCTGACAAGTGGCCAGTGAATACTGACTGCTGATTTGAGACTATCGACTAAGAATTACCGACTAGCAACGGCTGAATAGGTGTTGTGACAAGTAATTAGAAATCAGTGCTAACCAATGAAAACCGGTGCTAACCATGAACGGGCAGCACCGTATGTTTACATTTAAAGCAGACTTTCTATGCGTTGCAGAAGATGATCGACATCTTCTGCACTTACGTCTTTATGGGTGACAAAACGTACAGGATTCATCGCTAAAATAGCAATGTTCTCTTGCGCAAGTTGTGTGGAGATTGCTTGAATATCCACACTGTCGTCAAGTTTTGCGAACACGACATTGGTGTGTACGTGTGTTGGGTTAACGCTAAACCCAGCAAGCTTTGCAAGACCTTGCGCAAGACGCTGAGCGTTTTGGTGGTCGGTACTGAGTTGCTGTACTTGTTCTGTTAACGCCAGTTTCCCAGCAGCCGCGAGAATGCCAGCTTGGCGCATACCACCCCCGACCATTTTACGTAGACGACGAGCCTTGGCGATGTACTCTTTTGAGCCAAGTAGTAAAGAACCCACTGGCGCAGCGAGGCCTTTAGATAGACAAATAGTCATTGAGTCGAAGTATTGCGCGATCTCTTTGATATCGACATTGAGCGCAACGGCGGCGTTATACACTCTTGCGCCGTCAAGGTGCAGGGCGAGACTATGTTCATCGACAAACTGACGTGCGCTAGCAAGATATTCCATTGGCAGTATTTTGCCATTGATGGTGTTTTCTAAGCTAAGCAGTTTAGTGCGAGCAAAATGGCAATCATCTGGCTTAATTGCTGCTTTTAGTTTAGCGAAGCTCAGAGTGCCATCGGGTTCGTTTTCGATAGGTTGTGGTTGGATGCTACCCAGTACCGCAGCGCCGCCAGCTTCATATTTGTAGTTATGGGCTTGTTGGCCACATAGATACTCATCGCCACGTTCACAGTGAGACATTAACCCGAGCAGGTTTGCTTGCGTACCTGAACTGGTAAAGAGCGCAGCTTCAAAGCCATGGCGCTCTGCCGCCCATTGTTCCAGTTCATTGATTGTCGGGTCATCGCCGAACACATCATCGCCGACTTCGGCGTTGGCCATTGCCGTTCTCATTGCTTGGGTTGGTTTAGTTACGGTATCTGACCGAAAATCCATTGAGTACTCCTTAAATATATCCTGACAGTTTTGCTTTGCTAATGCAGGCAATTGTCTTGGCGTCAGTGAGGGTGTTGTCGACAATCGCCTGTTCAATTTGAGTAAGTGATAGTGTTACGACTTCGATGATCTCATCGTCATCACATGTGTATCTGTGGCTTTCTTGTAAGTCTTTAGCAATGAACAAATGTTGAATTTCGTCACAAAACCCTGCCATTGGGGTAACTTGTCCCAGTGAGATCAGTTCATTGGCACGATAGCCCGCTTCTTCTTCAAGTTCTCGCTGAGCGCACTGTTGGGGGCTTTCTTGTGGTTCAATTGTCCCAGCGGGCAGCTCAAGCAGCCACTTTCGTACAGAGGGACGATATTGATTGATCAATACAATATTACCTTTTGGATCAATAGGTAAAATAACAGAAGCGCCGGGATGAACAATGCTGGTATGTTGGCAAGATTGGGCGTTGGGAAGCGTCACTGTTTCTTCGACAAGTTTTATACGTTTCCATGTATGGATAATTTTGCTCATGCAAAGGCTATTTTCAAATCGTGAGGTTAGCCATACCTTAACGGCTATTAGTTTTGAAAGAAAGATGTAAAATGACGCAGCATTAGGGCATAGCTCCCTTTTCCTTTCAGTGTCGCCCATTTTATAGTGGAGCTACACTTTATACCGTACGCATGAAGAAACCTTCTTGTCACATGGTAGTAACAAATGTATAAGTTAACTCAAATTACAATCTCGATTTCACAGCTAGGAACGCAGCGATGATCACCAATTCCCGTGCCTCTCATTCTCAAAAGGCGCTGCTCTCAGAACGCATCAATAAACTGACTACCGCACTATCCGACGGGGTATACGAAAGAGAAAGCACTATTCGCCTTTGCTTGTTGGCGGCGCTTTCTGGAGAAAGCGTGTTTTTGCTTGGCCCTCCCGGCATTGCAAAAAGTTTGATCGCCAAGCGCTTAATTCAAGCTTTTGATAACGCAAGTTATTTTGAATATCTCATGACTCGATTTTCGACGCCAGAAGAGGTCTTTGGCCCATTAAGCATTCAAGATCTAAAAGATCATGGTCGCTACGTACGTTTAACCGAAGGTTATTTGCCAACGTCTCAGGTGGTCTTCTTAGATGAAATCTGGAAAGCGGGTCCCGCAATTCTGAATACCTTGCTGACGGTAGTGAACGAGAAAACCTTCAAAAATGGCAGCATGGTTGAAAAAGTGCCGATGCGTCTGCTCGTTTCGGCGTCGAACGAATTGCCAGATGAAGATAGCGGGTTAGAAGCGTTATACGACCGTATGTTGGTGCGAGTGTTTGTTAATCGGATTCAAGATAAGCAAAACTTTAAGTCGATGCTCACGGTAGGCACAACGCAGGAGGCCGTGATTCCTGAAGGGCTTGCGATCACCGACGAAGAATATCACCAGTGGCTGAGGGAGCTTGAATATCTCACGCTTAGCGACGATATTTTTGAGAAACTTTATCAGTTGAAGACCATGCTTGAGCAAGAAACTGATGCTCACAAAGGGGATGCGGAAACCTACATTTCCGATAGACGCTGGAAAAAAGCCACCAAACTGTTGAAGGCCAGTGCGTTTTTCAGTGGCAGAGACTCGATCAACCCATTGGATCTGCTGTTGCTACAAGATTGTCTGTGGAATACACCCGAATCGCGTTCTCGTGTCGGGTCAGTATTGAGTGACTTTTGCCGTCAGCAAGCGTTTAATCAGCAAGAAGTTGAAACGACCATTCGCCGCTGTCAGGACTCTCTCACTCGTATCCAGCAGATACTCGAACAAGATTACGCCATGGCTCTGTCAGTCGAATCATCGGCTGGATTGCGTAAAAAGATCAGTTACCATTTTGATTTAACGCGCGCTAAAACGTATCAAGTCGGTAATGCCGTTAACTTACTCAAGCTGGTGATGCTGCAAAGTAACATGTCAGTCTCAGAAGGCGAGAAAGGGGATAGCCGTTGGGTGTACATCGCCAAACATGATTTGGAGCGTGTTATTAAAGAAGGCAACGGTGAAGTCTATGGTTACGTTAATAAGAATAGCCACCTTTGTCGTTTGAAACTGGAAAAAAATGCTGAAAATTGTTTAGTCATTAAAGATATTGCCAATCGTTCTGTACTGGTGTCTTTGGTCACACAGCAAGGCATCGCGCAAGAAGACATTAGCGAATGGCTAACTCAGGCCGATGAGGCGATGGAGCAACTCAAGCAAGCGGAATATCAATTAAGAAAAGCACGTTTAGACTTCAACGACGCGCTGCCACACAGCTTTATCGACCCTCAATACCCGCGCATGATTGAAGGTAGCTTACAAAAGTTACAACAATCCATGGAGTCGACACAAGAAGACTCTGAGCGGATTGTCCAGCGCTTTAGAAACCTCGAACAGTTTTTCGCGTAGGGGCCGTCATGTTAGGGGCAGATGGCATCAACCTTATTTTTACGATTGCTGATTCGGGCATCATTGAATCGGCGGTCAACGATTTAATGGGCCGCTCGCAAGTGATGATGATGGCGGAAAACCGAGGCGTGAAATCCTCGGTGAAAAACCACATTCGCCGTTGGCGAGGCAGTATGAAATCACGCATAACTCAAGTCTGCGAGACCGAACGTTATCAACAAGAGTTGGCTTTATACCAAGAAGTCATTCATTGGGACGAAGAGACATTTTTTGAAAATATTGATGACGTTGTAGAGAAACTTGAGTGGCACTCAGCGTTTTACAAGCCGGCGAAGCGTTTGTTAGAGCGTAATAACAATATACATAATCCTATGTTTCCTCATTACTTTTGTGATGAATGGTATCAAACCTTGTCGGACGCAGTACGACAAGCACAGGTCGCTGAGCTTGAGATAAGCAAAGAGCAAGTGCTGAAAGATTTGTATCAGCGTATGGAAACCATGAAAAACATGGATAAGGTGACAACGTCTGGTAACGAAGCTAGTTTGGGTCGGTTATGGGATATGGCCGCAGCCAAGCTGAGCAAAACCGATCTTAAAACGATGAAACGCCTCGCCGACTTCTTGAAAAAGCATAATGGTTTGCAGGACATTGCTGAGAAGTTGGGGAGGATGGCTCACGAGACTAACGACCCAGACTTGAGTCGCGCGCCGATTGAAGATGTGGCGATGGTGGAGGAAAAATCCGATCAGGCAACTGATGACATCGTAGGAATCCACCCAAGCGATGATCTCAATCGCTTATTGCCAAATGAAACCATGTTTTTGGCATACCCTGAACTAGAAGTGATCTTCTATAAGCATTTAGTGGATAAGCGCTTATTGAATTACCGAGTGCAAGGTAAAAACCGTACCCTTCGCAAAGTTAAATCATCGCAGCCAGCCAATAAGAAAGCGGAAGTCGACAAAGGCCCATTTATTGTTTGTGTGGATGCCTCTGGCTCGATGAGTGGATTTCCCGAGCAATGTGCTAAGGCGATTGCGTATGCGCTGATGCAGATAGCGTTAGCGGAGGATAGAGATTGCTATGTGATGCTGTTTTCCACTGAAATGATCACTTATCAGTTGACCCGTCAAGATGGCCTGCGAGAAGCTGGAGATTTCTTAACGTATAGTTTTCACGGTGGTACCGATCTTGAGCCAGTGATGGTGAAATCAGTGGAGCTGATGCACAGCAGCGCCTACAAGAATGCTGACCTTATTGTTGTGTCTGACTTTATTGCTCCGCAACAACCCGACGAAATTATTGAGCAAGTTCTGGCGCTGAAGAAAAACAGTAATCGCTTTCATGCCATTTCTTTGTCCAAATATGGTAACCCTGAGCTTATTTCTATGTTCGATCACCTTTGGGCGTATCATCCAAATTTGGTAGGACGCCTAGCGAAAACTTGGTAAACACAGAGAATATGGCGCAATCATTCGCCATATTGTTCTATTTCTCATCAAACGATCAGAATTTTCATTTTTTTGTTTGACTCTCTGCCGTCAATCATTAAAGTATGCATCGAACACGGGGGCTGAGAGGCTAACGTGTTGAAAGAAAAGGCGCCTTGGCAGAGTGGCTATGCAGCGGATTGCAAATCCGTGGACCTCGGTTCGACTCCGGGAGGCGCCTCCATTTTCTTTCAAATTGAATGCGACACTAGCTCAGTTGGTAGAGCGCAACCTTGCCAAGGTTGAGGTCACGAGTTCGAACCTCGTGTGTCGCTCCAAATTCAGCGTTGAGTTATCAGCGCAGTGGTGGAATGCGAGTTGTGACTTAACTAAGGTTGAGGTCACGCCTGATATTGAAATTACAGGAACCTCGTATATCGCTCCAAGTTTTTGGCGTTGAGTTTTCAACGTTAAGAATATTGCGAAAGCAGTGTTCTAAGATGGTGTCTAACCTAATCGTTACAGCATCGCAATAAAGAATTGCGTGCCCTGGTGGTGGAATTGGTAGACACAAGGGATTTAAAATCCCTCGGCGTTCGCGCTGTGCCGGTTCAAGTCCGGCCCGGGGCACCATCTTGTTTTTCAGAGGCGCGTTGGCAGAGTGGCTATGCAGCGGATTGCAAATCCGTGGACCTCGGTTCAACTCCGGGACGCGCCTCCATTCTTTAAGAATGAAATGTGTTACTTAAAATTTTGTAATGTGGCTTAATGCGACATTAAGATGGTGTCTAACTAATCGTTACAGCATCGCAATAAAGAATTGCGTGCCCTGGTGGTGGAATTGGTAGACACAAGGGATTTAAAATCCCTCGGCGTTCGCGCTGTGCCGGTTCAAGTCCGGCCCGGGGCACCATCTATCCTATCTGTATTTCTCTTAGCTACAACTATATCTCTCTTAGCTGAAACCTTCTTTAGCTATAATCCCTCTAAGCCATACTTTAATCCCTTTAAGCAACCTTTCAATCTTTCTAAACAAGACTTCAATTTTTTAAGCCCATTTTACTGATTTTGGAATTGTTTGTTCAAGCGCGAGCAAATGACGGATCAGTTGTCCTTCGTGAGTCGTTTCATGCTCTAACAACCCCAGTAATAGTTCGTCTCTTTGTGCAGACCAGTCTGTTATCTGACCAAATGCCTGCTCAGCTTCTCTCTTTGATGACATGAGCTTATTCTTTATATCTGTTAGGCTTTGAGAGTCTAATGAGCAAGCAAACCCAACCCAGTACCCCGCATGTAATGCTCTGGCATAGCTTTCTCGCGCCCCGACAATACACCACATATGATCGGAAACAGATTTACTTTTCGGCACTTTCAAATGTGTATCGGCGACATTAGGGTCAATAGACGTGGCAATATCCGAAATAGAATCAAATCGAAGCTTAATATTGCTGATCACGGTTTCTCTCATCGTTTTTCCTGCTGAATAGGTGGCATGTGTGGAAAACCATATCAAACTTTCGAAAATGATTAACTGACTAAATTCACAGCATTTATCTTCTGGCAGGAGTCGTTGATTTTGTAACTAGGGTCACTTTCCATGTCTAAGCAGAAAGCAGAAAGCAGAAAGCAGAAAGCAGAAAGGGATTAATGGAATAGTTTTCTGGTGTGAAAAGCGACTAGAACAGCCGCTTACTGAGTGTCTTATTAACCGAAAACAGTCCCCGAAGACGGTAATCGAGAGCAACTATTCGCCGAATACCGCCCTAAAAGCTTGCGTGTAGGCCGCTTCATCTCCTGCAAATAAGTCTTGGATCACTGCGTCTTTGCGTATACCCGAGAGTTGGCGTTTTTTCGCTTCGCGCACCAGCAAAGTCAGTTGCATCTCTTTGCTTAGCTTTGAGTTTTCGCCTGGCTGCCACTGGCTAATTTTCTGCGATAGAGAACTGCTGGCCAGTGTCGGTTTTAGATCGGAAATCTCATGCTTAAGTACCTGTAGCAAATCGTCTTTTAATGTATCTTGAGTCTCTGTTTTTGCTAAGCGGTCGATGATGGTTTGGCATAACTCAGACTGATGCACATACCCAGAGCTCTCAGGCATAGGTCGACGCACACGAGACGATAGCTCGATAGATTGCAGGCGGGTATTGGGTAAGTAGGTGATGGCGCATAGGCAATCAAATGGCAACCAAGCGCACTGTCCGGGTTCTAGCGCGTATTCTTTTTTGCCTAAACGCAGCAATACTAAGCCCTGTTCAACACGCAGCAGAATGCTTTTAAGCATTTTTTTTCGGGCTGTCATGGCAAGATGAGGGTGAAAAACAGATTGGTGTTGAATAGCGTAATGCATGAATGCTCTCATAGAGAAGTTAACAAGGACGGCTGCTGAGCCCAAAACGGAGCAAGCCTCTCACAAAATATATAGAGTAGTGGTCTGACCATCGTGTCTTCTCCCTACTGCCGCTTTGTCTCTGCTACGACGCGCGCTCCTTGAGGTCAATTGGCTATCCGCGTAGAATGGGCCAGCTTTTTATTTAATGTAGAGAAAGATGACTTCTAATACTGATCCATATATTGATATACGTCCATACAATGACGCCGAAATTCCAGCGGCAATCAGCCGACTTATCAATGATGAAGAATTTATTGATGCGATTGTACAGCATCGCTTTTCAGATCGCGCTGCGTGGTTTAAAGGCTTGATGGGTCCGTTTGTAAAAATGTACTTGAAATTTAAGTGGGCAAAGCTGCAATCAGTCGAAACCATTCAGCTGGAAATTAAAAAATACCTTGAGGCGACGTTAAATTCCACAACGGACGGTGTCACATATAGTGGGTTAGACAAATTGGATAAAGAGACGGCTTATTTGTTCGTTTCTAACCACCGTGATATTGCGATGGATCCAGCTTTGGTTAACTATGGTCTGCATGTGTCTGATATGAAAACAGTACGCATTGCCATTGGCGATAATCTGTTGAAAAAGCCATGTGCAACCGAGTTGATGCGCCTGAACAAGAGTTTCATTGTTAAGCGTTCAGCACGCGGACCTCGCGAAATGATGAAAATGCTCGGAGTACTGTCTTCTTATATCAAGCATTCTTTGGAAACAGGCAACTCTATCTGGATTGCACAAAAAGAAGGTCGCGCAAAAGACGGTAACGATTTTACCGATCCAGCGATTTTGAAAATGTTTCATGTGGAAGGACGTAAGCAAAAAATCGCTTTCCCAGATTATATCAAATCTCTGAAGCTTGTCCCTGTGGCGATTTCTTATGAAAACGATCCTTGTGATAACGCTAAAGCGTTAGAGTTATACGAGAAAGCGACGAGCGGCAGCTACGAGAAAGGCGAGTTCGAAGATATTGAAAGTATTATTCAAGGTATCGTCGGTTACAAAGGCCGTGTCCATGTTGCCTTTGGTGATGTGATTGAGCAAGGTTTTGATACCCCAGAAGCGCTAGCGGAAGAAATTGATCGCCAAGTGCACGACAATTATAAGTTGTTCCCAATAAACCACTTAGCGGCTGAATCAGAAGAGAAGGTTGATGAGGGTGTAAAAGGAAAGTTGGCTGAAAAATTGGCAGCGTTACCAGAAGGTGCTCAGAAGTATTTATTAGATAGTTACGCCAACCCTGTGCGTAATCAGCAATAATCGTTCTGTGAGAGGGAAGCTTAGGCTTCCCTTTTTATTTATATAGCTAGCCTCATGCTACATGCCACTTGGGGCTCAGGAGTGAGTTAGCGAGTGAGAAAGTAAGTGAGAGAGTTAGTGAATGAGAGAGAAAGAAAGCTAGCGTGCTACCGCGCCACCGAGTTCTAACTTACTTGGCCATTTCTTCACATTATTCCCGCCTAGATAAATATTGCCGTTTACCGTCAGTGTGTTTGGAAATGCCACAATCGCAGATCCTCCGATATATAAATCTCCTTTCACAATCAAGCCATCTGGTAGATCGCTCAATGGTGTGCGAATCACACTGAGATCGCCGTTGACTTTAAGTCTCGCCGGCAGTTTTTCTAACGGTGTGTCAGTGAAGTTTAGGAAGCCTCCAACCTTGATTCCTCTTGGCCAGCGTTTTATCTGACTCCCTAACAGGTTGGCATATCCTTTGATCTTTATCCCAGCCGGTACGGTCTTCAGGGCACTATTTTCTGCATCAAGGTTGCCAGATATATCTAAACCGTGGGGGAGTGCCTTGATGGGGGTTCGAGCAATAGAGAGGTTGCCTTTCACCACTAATCCCTCAGGAAGCGCTGTATAGGGCTTGTTCCGTAAGTCTAAGTTGCCGTAGTTATCGAGGTAATTCAGGATGTGGTATTGGTCTAATTCTTGAGCGTTTACGCTAAAAATATTGAAGAAAATTAAGGCTACAAAGCTAAAGGGCAGGAATTTCAACATAGAAGTGAGTGTCTTCGCGATATCTGCATAGAGTATTAATCTCGGCTGGTGAATATGCAACCCTATTTATCAGACTGTTACGGCCACTAGCGTTTCTTTTTCCTTCTTATCGATAAAAATGAAAGCAGAGATTTACTCTCTAATGCTTCGTCTTTTCTGGGTGTACATTGTTACAGAATGTCACATTGTGCGGTTTGTTGTGAAACGCCAAACAAGAGCGAATAATAAAAGAAGAAAAATATGCCAAAACGTACGAAGGAAGAAACCGAGCTTACTATTCAAAAAATTACCGACGCGGTAGTCGATCAGTTGATTCGATTGGGTTATGACAATATGTCGTACACCACGCTGAGTAAACAGACCGGCGTGTCTAGAACCGGCATAAGTCATCACTTTCCGAAGAAAACAGATTTCACATCGTCATTGGATGCTCGAATTTATCAAATGTTCGTCAAACACCTCGATTTTGATAACAGCTTGCAAGATTTTGTGTCGAGCTGGATTCAAGGGCTCAACAATATGGAGTTCGTCGCGATATTGAAGCTGCTATTCCACCATATTGTTTCTGCTCAGCAAGCAAAAGACTTCGCAGAAAAAGGCGTGGCGCGACTTTACCATTCAGTGAAGGCAACCTTTGGTCAAAGCAGCACGAAAGAGTTAGACGGGCTGCTTGGCCAGTCTATTGTCCAAATGAGTCGCCAAAACTAAGCTACCCTACAAGCCGTGATAGCATTAATGAGCAGCCTTTATAGCTTATTTGATTCGGCTTTTATCACGGCTTATATAAAAAATCGTCTAATTTGGCCATTCAAACAGCGCGATTTCACCTATCTGTTACACTCTATTAGAATGAATGGACAATACCTGTAGGTGATGACATGAGCTACCCCGTTCTCATCTGTGATGACTCTGCGTTAGCCAGAAAGCAGATGGCACGTTCTTTACCCGCTTCACTTAATGCCGAAATTACTTTTGCTGTTCATGGGGTAGACGCACTTGAACAGCTTGAGCAACACTCGTTTAACCTAATGTTCTTGGATTTGACGATGCCGGAGCTTGATGGCTTTGGTACGCTCGAAGCGATGCGAGACAAAGGCGAGCAAACACCAGTCGTGGTCGTGTCGGGCGATATTCAGCCGAAAGCAAAAGAAAGAGTGATGGCGCTCGGGGCTAAGGCGTTTCTCCAGAAACCGATTGATAAAGATGCGCTGAAAGCAGTACTCAAAGAGTTGGTCGAGCCTTCGGCTGCCCCACAGCAAATGATGGCGACGCCTGTTACCCTCCCTGTGCTACGCCGACGTGACATCTATATGGAAGTCGCGAATGTGGCGATTGGTCGTGCCGCGGATGCGTTAGCTAGGCACTTTGATGTGTTTGTCCACCTGCCACTCCCACATGTGAATATTTTCGAAGTGAGCGAGCTGCATATGGCGCTGCGCGAATTGGCCGAGAGCGATCAAGTCTCAGGGGTTTGCCAAGGTTTCAGTGGCGAAGGGATCGCAGGTGAAGCCTTGGTTCTGCTCAGTGATTCAAGTGTTTGCGACCTAAAACGCTTGATGAAAGTTCCAGCTGAGAGTGAGGAACTCGAAGAGTTAGAGCTATTAATGGATGTGTCGAACATTTTAGTTGGGGCCTTTCTCAATGGTCTTGGCGAGCAAGCCGAAGTGCGTTTTTTCCAAAGCTCCCCCGTGCTGCTTGGTCAGCATATTTCGATAGACTCAATAATTAATTCAACCAGTGGATCGTTTCAAAAAACCATGACCTATGAGGTGAGCTACAATATCGATGACACGACGATTCGCTGCGATTTGTTGTTCATGTTTGTTGATGAATCACTTCCACTATTAGATCACAAGTTAGAATACTTGATGGAGGACTTCTGATGTTAGATCTTCCTGCTGAATTTGAGCAATTTCACTGGATGGTCGATATGGTGCAAAATGTCGACATGGGGTTAGTAGTGCTGAATAAAAACCACGAAGTGCAAGTATGGAATGGCTTTATGACCCACCACAGTGGGGTTCAATCACACGATGCCTTGGATAAAACGCTTTTTGAACTCTTTCCTGAAATCCCAGCGGAGTGGTTTAAATTGAAAACCAAGCCTGTGTATGATCTCGGCTGCCGAAGCTTTATAACCTGGCAGCAACGCCCGTATTTATTTAAGTGCCGGAACGTTCGCCCTGTGACTCAGCAATCAGAATTCATGTACCAGAATATCACCTTAAATCCGATGCGTACGCCAACAGGCCAGATAAAATCCCTGTTTCTTTCCATCCAAGATGCGACGGCAGAAGCATTGGTTTTACTGGATTCTCAATAGCTGAGTTATTGATTAGTTATCAATAGATGAAAGCTAAGTAGCACAGCTTATGGCTAAATCGGATAACCAAAGTGCGCTGTTGGTTGATAGCTTAACTGGCCACTATTTATATCGCGCAGAACAAGTGAAACAAGGTGAAAAACAAGCTGCCACGTTGGCCAAACTTTCGTTGTTTGAGCTGATGGAGCGCGCGGGCAAGGCTGTTTTTGACCTCATACGTCATGAGTACCCAAACCTAACGTCGCTTGCCGTATGTTGTGGCGGAGGCAACAACGCAGGCGATGGCTATGTCGTCGCAGGGCTTGCCAAGCAACTCGGAATCCCAGTCACCTTATACCAATTAGGTAGCCCAAATCGATTAAGCGGTGATGCAAAAAAAGCGATGCAACAATGGCAATCCGTGGGCGGAGCAATACTCAGTGCGAATGACGCCCTGATAGGAAGCAAGGTAGACAAAGGACAAGCGAGCCAAAGCTTATCGCATTGTGATGTGATTGTTGATGCGATATTGGGGACTGGCCTGCATGGCTCAGTGCGAGAGCCAGAAAAGCAACTTATCGAAATAATCAACGCTTCGTCGCCAGCTGTTGTGTCTGTGGATCTGCCTTCGGGATTATGCGCCGACACTGGCAATGCATTCGGCGCAAGTATTGAAGCCGAACATACCGTGACCTTCATTGGCCGTAAGCAAGGGCTCTATACCGGTCAGGCTCGAGCTTTTACTGGCCAGGTACATTTTGCTGGTCTCGGAGTAGATAAACATTTCAAGAACAACAATTCCGCTAGCGCCCAGACCCTTGATGGCCTCAAGTTTTTACAACAAGTGGCGCCTCGTTCACCAACGGCACACAAAGGCCATCATGGTAAGTTATTGTGCATCGGTGGAAATGAAGGGATGTCTGGTGCCATTACTTTGGCTGCAACCGCCGCCGCACGTATTGGCGCGGGGCTTATCTGTGCGTTAACACATCCCGATTCAGTGGTTGCCTTGCAGGTTTATTGCCCTGAAGTGATGTGTGCTAAGTGGCGAGGTGATGCCAATATGCTCGTTAAGCGTTCAATATGGGCTAATGTATTATTGCTTGGACCGGGACTGGGGCGCGGCGATTGGTCGTGGAGTGCATTTCACGCGTTAGTGGATCTCGAAAAAAACAAAGTGTTAGATGCCGATGCGTTGACGCTTTTATCTATTCAGCCTAACTACGATGAGAGGCGTATTATCACCCCGCATTCTGGAGAAGCAGCGCGATTACTCGGTGTCGAGGTTACTCAAGTGGAATCGGATAGATTTCGGGCGGTGCAAGAGCTGCAAGAACGTTATGGTGGTGTTGCCATCCTCAAAGGCCCAGGGACACTCGTGTGTGATGGAAAAGTTATCTACGTTTGTCAGCAAGGAAATGCCGGGATGGCGTCTGGAGGAATGGGGGATGTGTTAGCCGGTGTGATTGCCAGTTTACTTGCCCAAGGCGTGCCTTTGCTTACTGCCGCCGCAGCTGGCGTGTATTTACACAGCGCCGCGGCAGATATCGCGGCGCAGGGCGGTCAAAAGGGTATGCTGGCGAGTGACTTATTGCCAATTCTGAGAACGCTGATCAATGGCTAGTCGATAAGCTCGTTGCCTGACGTTTGCCCATTCACAAACGCTTTCACACTATCAAGTGTCGTATCGGCAATGTTATGCAGCGCTTCTTTAGTCAGAAACGCCTGATGCCCTGTGAAGATAACGTTATGGCATGCAGAGAGACGACGAAACACATCATCGGTAATGATATCGTTTGATTTATCTTGGAAAAACAGTTCTTTCTCGTGATCGTAAACATCAAGCCCAAGCGCACCAATTCGCCCTTGTTTTAATGCTTCAATCGCGGCAAGTGAGTCTAATAGCTCGCCGCGGCTAGTATTGACAATCATCACGCCATCTTTCATTTTCGAAAAAGCGTCGGCATTGAGTAGGTGGTGATTTTCTTTGGTCATAGGGCAATGCAGCGTAATAATATCGCTACGCTCAAACACTTCATCGAGTGAACAATATTGAGCTCCCAATTCAACGGCTAACGGATTTTCATACGGGTCGTAGCAGAGAATGTTCATGCCCAAACCGTTTAAAATACGCATTGCGGCCACGCCAATTTTACCGCTACCAATGACACCAACGGTCTTGTTGTGAAAGTTGAATCCAACTAAGCCTTCTAATTCAAAATTGGCATCGCGAGTGCGTTGATAGGCTTTGTGAATCTTGCGATTTAAACACATCATTAGACCAACAGCGTGCTCTGCGACAGATTCAGGGGAGTAAGCTGGCACTCGCACCACTTGTAAGCCCAGTTTTTTTGCAACCTTGAGATCCACTCGGTCAAATCCCGCACAACGCATTGCTATTATTTTTGTGCCGCCTTCTTTGAGAACTTCGAGCACAGGTTGACTGAGATCGTCGTTAACAAAGGCGCACACAACATCATGATTTTTGGCGAGTCCAGCCGTCTTGATCGTTAACTGAAATTCATGAAAAGTAAAAGAATATTGATAGTTTTGGTTCGCAGTTGAGAATGATGTTTGATCGTATGATTTCGCGCTGAACATGGCGATATTCGTCATGAGTTGATCCTTACTGATTTATCGTGAGTGCGGCGGTTCGATGATGATGTAGTGTAGCTGAAAGCGAACAAATAAAGGAGTATCTAGGACAGGAGTCGCGGCTTGAAATATGAGAAAAGCTTATTTTGGATATGAAATCTTCGTCAGGGTAGCACAAAATAATGAGAAATTTCAGTCTTGCAGGAATTAAATCACTGCCTATAATGTTGAAAACCGGAGCGTCTGTCAACGCTCCGGTTTTTTTGTGTCCGACAGTTAGTCATTGCGTCTGCCAACGCTTTAACAACGAATTGTGAGTGACATAGCCACTAGATAATCAAGGAATTACACAATGCGTATCGAACAAGAACTTAAGTTAGGCTTTAAAGATGTTTTATTTCGCCCGAAGCGTTCAACACTGAAAAGTAGATCTCAAGTAAATTTAACGCGCGAGTTTACATTTAAGCACAGTGGCCGTCAATGGTCAGGAACGCCTGTTATTGCAGCAAATATGGACTCAGTCGGTAGCTTTTCAATGGCGCAAGCGCTCGCGAAACACGGCGTTATGACGGCGATTCATAAGCATTACACCGTCGAAGATTGGGCTGAATTCGTCGAAAACGCCGATGAGAACACGCTGAATAAATCTATGGTTTCTACAGGTACATCGGAAGCCGATTTTAAGAAGACTCAAGACATCATGGCATTGAGTGATAAGCTGATTTTCATTTGTGTTGATATCGCCAACGGTTACTCCGAACACTTAGTGGAGTACGTTGAAAAAGTCCGTGCGGAATTTCCTGACAAAGTAATTTCTGCTGGTAACGTAGTAACAGGGGACATGGTCGAGGAGCTGATCCTCGCGGGCGCCGACATCGTGAAAGTGGGCATCGGGCCGGGCTCTGTGTGCACTACACGAGTAAAAACAGGCGTGGGCTACCCGCAACTTTCTGCCATTATTGAATGTGCTGACGCCGCGCACGGCCTAGGTGGCCGCATTATTGGCGATGGCGGCTGCTCTTGCGCAGGCGATGTAGCCAAAGCCTTTGGCGGCGGCGCTGATTTTGTCATGTTAGGTGGCATGCTCGCCGCACACACAGAATCTGGCGGTGACCTGGTGGAAAGCGACGGTAAAACATTCATGAAGTTCTATGGCATGTCTTCCCAGTCTGCGATGAGCAAGCATTCTGGCGGGGTTGCGGGCTATCGTGCGGCGGAAGGAAAAACCGTGATGTTGCCGTTCCGTGGTGATGTCGACAACACCATTTCTGACATCCTTGGTGGGGTGCGCTCAACCTGCACATACGTAGGCGCGGCGGAGCTTCGCGAGCTAACCAAGCGCACAACATTTATCCGCGTTCAAGAGCAAGAGAACAACGTTTACGGTAAAGAGTAAGCTGAAAATTAATCGTAAATTGTAAAAACAACTATACGTTGATTTTACAAAATCATACGTTGAAATAGAAACAACCATACCTTGAAATGGATTGCAAAGTGTACAATACTTAGTTAGGTTTACTACAGGTATGGTTTTTTTGGTCATGACGCCAAGTGGTTGAGTTAGTGTATAATCCTTCTCTTTTACATGGATTGAAGGATGGCTACTGTTGAAGTGACATGTCGTTTTTGTTCTCAAACTGACCCTGTCAAAAAGCACGGGCGGAACCCGAGAGGTATCCAGCGATACCGTTGTTTAGAATGCAAACGGTGCTTCCTCCTCGATTATGCTTATGAAGCCTGTAAGCCGGGAGTTAAGGAAAAGATTGTCGATATGGCCATGAATAGCGCGGGCCTTCGAGACACAGGACGAGTGCTGAAAGTCGGCTACAACACTGTTTTGCGCACTTTAAAAAACTCCAACCAAGGCAAGTGACCACGATCCCGTTTGATGCCGCGAATATTGAACTGATTTGCGAAGTCGACGAGCAATGGTCGTTTTTCGGAAATAAAAAGAATCAACGTTGGTTGTGGTACGCATGGGAGCCAAGGTTCAAACGCATTGTCGCCCATGCATTCGGAAAGCGGAACAGCCAAGCATTCAAGCGCCTCCAGAGCTTGCTTGTTCCCTTTACCGTCAATTTCTTTTGTACGGATGACTTCAGTGTTTACTCAGCAAACTTACCACGCGAAAAACACATTGTGGGCAAACGCTACACACAGAGAATCGAGCGGACCAATCTCACTTTGCGCACTCGACTAAAGAGGTTAGTGAGAAAAACGATTGGCTTCTCTAAGTCAGAAACCATGCACGACAAGGTGATTGGTACTTTCATCGAGCGAGAGTATTACTAGTGGTTCAACCAATTGGAGTCATGACCCACTTCCAAGTGCTCAGAGCCAGTATTCCTATGGGTGGAGAACTCTCACACTTTATGAAAAAGTTTACCATTATATTGTTTTCAAGACCTTAACTCTCAATAATATTTCCTAATTGAGAACGGCACCAAACGATAGCTTCTTCCGGTTGAATAAAAAATTCGGTCGCTACAGGTTGTTTCTTCTCCATGGTCAACTTTATTACATCTTTGTGAAGATTGATCCTAGGTAAAACCGCTCGTACTCTAAAATTTTTTTTAAGCATAACCTTTATAGCAAGAGTAAACACTTCCATAACTTCAGGTGTACATAAATCCCACTCACGAATATCCTCGACGAATGCCCATGGATGCGGTTTTAAAACATCGGCATAATGTAAAACCTTATCAACGCACTCTTGGGCTGTTTGAGTGTTCCAAGACCCCTTAGCCCTAATAATAAGAATTTGTGATGATAACAGACTCGTGTCGATCTCATATTCCCCGTGGGGATTATAGTTTATTGGCATGAAATATACCCTAATTTCTACAGTTCCATATTGATTATAGACTTCTTAAATAATTTTCTCTCTTCGGTCTTAACCCAACACGTTTATTTGTGAAATCATGCCATACATTAACGTGTTGGGACCATGACTAGGAAGCACGAGCATTACATTATTATGGATCCGGATAATAATGGGTTAAATTATTTATTGTTTTGTCTGGATCTTACTGAGAGGATGCCATCTCTGATATTCAATGACATCAAGGTTAAGTTAATGAAACCAGCAATAAGCTCTATTGCCTGAACAGAGTAGAAGAGAAAATCAAAACTCCCTTCAATCGCTAAATATCTCAAATAGGTGGCCGCAGGGACTAATATAAATAAACCATTGAATGCAATAAAAGGTAGGCGTTTTTTCTTTTTAGCAATAAACCCCTTAGGTTTCTTAGGGGACATGGAAATCCCACTTTTACCAGTAATTATCATCATAGGAATTAGAATCCAGACAGCGTAAGCTATATATGTTTTTACAAGTACTATCGATTCACTATCTCCAAGTAACTCAACAAGTACAGTGCTAATAAAAAACGACAGAATAATAAGAAAAGAAATTACTCCGGCGCTTCTATGAATATGGAAAGTTTTCTTGCTCATGATATATCTCCAATTTTTGTAGATGAACGCTCGAAGTCAACATATCACCCTTGCAATAAAGTTGCAAATGCAACTATTGCAAATGCGTTGGTTTGGTGTTAAAAATGTGGCTTGGTAACAGCTTAGATATTATTTTTCGAGTTAATGTATATGATTGAAAAAAAAAGAGATGTTAAATTATCACGGCCAGAAAGCTTCGGTTGGTTGGTTGCGGTGTTAGGGAGTCAGATGGCAAGTGCTCTTGACAAAAAACTTAAGGAGATGAACCTGAATTTAGGGCTATGGCCTACCTTATTCGCACTATGGGAAGAAGAAGGACTCACACAAGCTGATCTGGCAGTCCGTTGCCAGACAGAAAATTACACTACTACAAGGGTGATAGATTCTCTTGAAAAATTGGAATTGGTTGAAAGAAAAAAACATCCAACTAGTAGAAGAGCTTACCAAGTCTTCCTGACAGATAAAGGTCACGCACTGGAAGAAGAAGCCACAACTGCAGCAATAACATGCAACGATGAGTTCCTAAGTGTCCTGTCCGAGACTGAAAAAAAGCAGATTAATGAATTGCTGGTTAAGATAATATCTGGAAGAAATGGTAGTATAATACCAAGAATAGAATAAGGGTAATAAATGGTGCTATTTCCTATATTCTGGTATTGATTTCTCAGGCGCCCCATAACCTCACGGGGCGTGTTTGCGTGAGGATTTTTAGGTAATAGCATAACCTGTGCCAATTTTACGATCTAGCCTACAAGGCCTAGTCGAATTAGACGCTCTTTTCTCTACATATACTCACTTTTGAACACAATGTGGACAAATTTTTGATACTTTTTGCTCGAACATAAATTGATTTATATATCGTTTCGTGCGACACCCGCATATGTTTTCTACGCGAATACTCAACTCTTAGCCACCCAGATATCTGCTCTGGAGACCACTTAAGCTCAAGTTTTGATATGATGATTTTTCTAAGTTCTCGATTGAGTTCTAAGACCCCAAGCTTTGGGCGTTTAGCCATGCGCTTGGCGCGATTGTCAGCATCAACCGCTTTGTAATAACGACGCCCTCGATTACGAGCGACTTCCCTAGAAATCGTTGAAGGAGAACGATTTAGCATACGT